>JBDTMO010000165.1:0-9512 GCA_039934235.1 bacterium
GATGGGCATGCACTCGTGGGCGTACTCGAACGACTTCAATCCCTCGCCGCGCGCGAAGATGCATCACGCGGAGCTAGTCGAGCGCTTCTCGAAGCTGAGCGCCGAAGTGGAGCTTGGTTTTACGCCGGAGCAAACGGCGACCGAAGTTGAGCGATGCCTGAATTGCGATATCGAGACACACTTCGAGAACACGCTGTGCATCGAGTGCGATGCGTGCGTGGACGTATGCCCGGTGAGTTGCCTCACGATTACGACCAATGCGCCGAGTGAGTCGTTGCTTCGCGAGCTGCTATCCGCGCCGGCGCAGAATGCAACGCAGGACATCTACGTCTCCGCGTCACTCCCACAGACCAAGCGTGTCATGGTGAAGGACGAGGACATGTGTCTCCACTGCGGGCTCTGCGCCGAACGTTGCCCGACGGCAGCGTGGGACATGAAGAAGTTCGAGCTCGTTCTTCCGTACGCATCCTTGACGAGTACTGCAGCCGTATGAGTGGCATCAACGACTTCGCCTTCAAGATGGCCACCGTGAATGGCACGGGTTCGGCCAGCGCGAACAGCCTGCTGATGCAGGCAATTTTCCGGATGGGAATTCCCGTGACGGGAAAGAACATCTTTCCGTCGAACATCCAGGGCCTCCCGACCTTCTATGAAATTCGGGTGAGCAAGGACGGGTACACTGCGCGGCCTGAAGCGGTGGATCTCGTCGTCGCGCTCAATCCCGCCACCTATGCGCGAGACGTCGCCTCCGTAACGCGGGGCGGCTATCTCCTGTACGACTCGTCCTGGCCACTCGAGCCGGAACTGGTGCGAGAAGGCATCACGATCCTCGGCATTCCGTTCGGGAAGATGTGCGTCGAGACCTTCGAGGGCGATCGCAATCGTACGCTGCTCAGGAATATCGTCTACACCGGCGCGCTGGCGGCGCTGTTGAAACTCGATCTCGACATCGTGGGCCAGATGCTCATCGAGAAATTCTCGAAGAAGAAGTCGTTGCTCGAGGCGAACAAGACCGCAATTCGGCTCGGCTACGATTACGCGATGGCGAACTACGAGTGTCCGCTGTCGTTCCATCTCGAGAAGATGGATGCGACCAGCGACTCCATCATCATCGATGGTAATGCCGCGGCCGCGCTTGGTGCCGTTTACGCTGGCGCCACTGTTGGTGCGTGGTATCCGATTACGCCATCGACGTCGTTGATGGAAGCGTTCACGATGTTCTGCAAGAAATTCAGGACCGATCCGGAAACCGGATTGGCGAAGTACTGCATCATCCAGGCGGAAGACGAGTTGTCCGCCGCCGGAATCGCGATTGGTGCAGGGTGGGCCGGTGCGCGCGCGTTTACGAACACGGCGGGTCCGGGCATCTCGCTGATGCAGGAGTTCGTCGGCCTCGCGTATTACACCGAGATACCGGCTGTCTTCTTCGATATTCAGCGCACCGGCCCGTCCACCGGAATGCCGACGCGCACGCAGCAAGCGGATCTGTTCTCCCTCGCGTATGCCTCGCACGGCGACACTAAACACATCGTGCTCTTTCCCTGCAATCCGGAAGAGTGCTTTTACATGAGCGTCACCGCGTTCGATCTTGCCGATCGTTTCCAGACGCCGGTGTTCGTCGCGAGCGATCTCGATATCGGCATGAATGACTGGATGTGCAAGCGCTTGCAGTGGGACGATGACCACAAGTGGGATCGTGGCAAGTGCCTCTCGGCTACGGAACTCGAATCAGTCAAGAAGTTCTCCCGGTATCTCGACGCCGAGGGCGATGGGATTGCCGCGCGGTCGCTGCCGGGTGTGCATGGCAATGGTGCGTACTTCGTGCGCGGGTCGGGGCACGACAAGCACGCTGCCTACACGGAAGATTCCGACGCGTATCAAGAGGTTGTCGACCGCTTGGCGCGCAAGCTGGCGCTGGCGGCAACCAAAGTGCCGGCGCCGGAGATACACACGGTGCCGGGAGCGGACATCGGCATCGTGTCGCTGGGCGGGTGTCATGCCGCTGTGGTGGAGGCAATCGACCAGCTGCGCGCAGCTGGCATCGACGCGGACTACATGCGCATCAAGGCATTTCCGTTCGATGCGCCGGTGCGCGCGTTTCTCGATTCGCATTCGGTGAATTTCGTCGTCGAACAGAACCGCGATGCGCAACTGCGGTCGCTGTTGGCGATCGAGACCGGAATGCCGAGGGACGACATGACCCCCGTTCTCGATTACGGCGGAATGCCTTTGACGGCCAGCGTCGTGGTCAAGGCGGTGATGCGACATCTCAGCAAGACGGCGGCATCGAGCGAGGGCGCGGACCTTTCGATTGTGCGAGAGCAGCAATTGGTCTCTCTCCCTCCCGCCGGCGTAGACTGACAACGTGAGACGACAGACATGGCATCGATAGCAAAGCCTCCGGTTCGGCATCCAGGGCTCAAGAAGAACGCGCTCGGTTTTACGCAGCGCGATTATGAAGGCGCGATGTCCACGCTCTGCGCGGGATGTGGTCACGATTCCGTGACTGCCGCGCTCGTGCAGTCGTGCTTTGAGCTCAACCTTCCGCCGCACCGCGCGGCGAAGATGAGCGGCATTGGCTGCTCGTCCAAGACCACTGCGTATTTCATGCGGCAGTCGCACGGATTCAATTCCGTGCACGGACGCATGCCATCCGTAACGACTGGCGCTAACGCAGCGAATCGCGACCTCACGTACATCGGCATTTCCGGCGACGGCGATTCGCTGTCGATTGGATTGGGGCAGCTCTGCCACGCGATCCGCCGCAACGTCCGCATGCTGTACGTGATCGACAACAACGGCGTGTATGGACTCACGAAAGGCCAGTTCTCGGCGTCGGCGGATGTGGGCTCGACGTCCAAGAAGGGTGAGGCCAACGTGCAGCCGCCCATCGATCCCGTCCTGCTCGCGCTCACGCTCGGCGCGACGTTCGTGGCGCGAAGTTTTTCCGGGGACAAGGCGCAGCTCGTCCCCATCCTGAAGGCCGGCCTTTCCCACAACGGGCTCGCGCTCATCGACGTGATTTCGCCGTGCGTCACCTTCAACGATCACGACGGGTCTACCAAGAGCTACAAGTTCACGCGCGAGCACGAGGTTGAAATCTCCGCGGCCGATTTTGTACCCTTGCGTCACGAGATCAGGGCGCCGGAGACGAACGAAGCAGTCTCGGCCATCACGATGCACGATGGATCCGTGGTGCGGTTCAGAAAAACTCACGACGGATACAATCCGACCGACCGGGCTGCGGCGTATGCACATGTACGAGCGTGCCAGGAACGGCAGGAAGTAGCGACCGGACTGCTCTTCATCGATGAGAGCGGGTCGGACATGCATGCGGTGGCGAAGACGGTGACGACGCCACTGGTGGATCTGACGTATGAGCAACTGTGCCCGGGAAACTCGGCGCTCCAGGCGCTGATGGAGAAGTATCGGTGAACCTCGATGTCTTCGCACATCCGTAGGATTGCGGTTTCGGCAGCGCTGATGGCGTGTGCCGCATGTGGATCCGCGACGGAGCCGAATCAGGTTGGGACGACCACGATTCCCGCTCGCGTAACGCTCCCACGAGCGCTGACGGCGGGTGAGCAGAAAATCGTGAATGCGTCGAACGAGTTTTCGTTCTCGCTTTTTCGTCAGCTCAACGCGTCGCAGAAGGATTCGAACATCTTCGCGTCGGCTCTTGGAGCGTCGATGGCGCTCGGGATGACGATGACAGGCGCGTCGGGATCGACGTACGATCAGATGCGCAGCACACTCGGGCTTGCCGCGACGCCGGATTCCGAAGTCAGTAGCAGCTACAAGTCGCTTGTTGCGCTCATCAACGATCTCGATCCACTCGCCGATTTTCGCGCGGGCAGTTCGTTGTGGTACCGCAACGACTTCCAGCTGAACCAGAGTTTCGTCGACGCAGGGTTGAGCGCATACGGCGCGCAGGTGAGTGCGCTCGACTTCGCGAGCTCGACGTCCGCGCAGACGATCAATTCGTGGGTTGCTGCGGCGACGACGGGCCGCATTCCGACGATTGTCGATGGCGTTGACGCAACGCAATCGATGGTGCTCGTGAACGCGATCTACTTCAGGGGACTGTGGCGCGACCGGTTCGATCCGATCTTCACGACCGACGGGGTGTTTCACGGTACTGTCGGCGAGCAGCCCGCGAAAATGATGTATCGCGTGGGGCTGATGCGGTACTACGCATCACGTGAATTCGAGGCGGTGGACATTCCGTTCAACAACGGCGCATTTGCGTTGACGGTTGTGCTGCCACGCTCAGGACGGAGCCTGGATGCCACTGCCGAGATGTTCCAGGGTGGCGGTTGGTCGCAGTACACGGCGCTTCAGCGGGACGTCGGCATGCAGCTTTTCATGCCGCGATTCAGGATTCTCTGGGATCGCACGCTGAATGACGACCTGTCTGCGCTGGGCATGCGCGACGTCTTCACAAAAAACGGCGCCGACTTCACGCGCATTTCTTCGCGCGGCCGAGAGCTGTCTCTCGGCGCCGCGAGGCAGAAGACACTGATCGATGTGACTGAAGATGGAACGCTTCCGGCGGCAACGCAGACCGGTCCACCGGCCAACGCTTCGATTTTTTTCCCGCTGATCATGTATGTGGACCGGTCGTTCCTCTTCGTGATTCACGACCGGCTATCGGGAACGATCGTCTTTGTCGGGAAGGTCGTTCGGATGTAAAACCTGTCATCCCGCATGCGCGAAGCGCATGCTGGGTGCGTTGCGAGTGCGGGCTGACAAGTCACGATTACGGCCGGCCTTTGGCCGTCCGGCCGCTGCTACTTGAACTCTGGTCGCCGCTGCTCGAGCTCTTGCCGCCGCTCGCCTGGATTGGTGCCTGCGCGGGTGCGGCTGGCGGCGGAGTCGGAGCGGATTTTGGCTGCGCGGTCCGCTCACCCGGGGGTGCCGACGGCGTGCCGGGCGTGCGCTCGCCTTTCGTATAGCCATTTCCCTTTTCGGCGCGTCCGCGTGATTCGGTTCCGCCAGGATCGTTGTGCAACACGATCGTTGGTGGGTAGTAGTATCCGACATTCCGCCCACGATAGTTGTCACCGTAACCGTAGCCCCCGCCGCCAGCGTAGCCATATGGCGCAAGGCCGTAGGGTGCGTATCCGTAAGGCGTATAGCCAAGGAGGCCACGATCGAAGCCGCGACGGCCGAAGGGCCAGTAGCCAAAGCCCCACGGGTCATAGGTCACAACCGAGATGAACACGCGTTGTCCTGTGCCCTGGTCCCACGAGTCCGTCGACGGGCGACCGAAGCAGTCATAGTACCCGCAGTTGCGCCGTCCGTATCGGCTGCGGGTCTCGTCGTAACCGTTGTCCGCGAGCGCCGTGCGATTGGAGACAGCGATCATCGCGTCAGTCACACGAGGTGGCACACCTGCGTCCGCGAGCTCGGTGAGCGTGCGCGCATCAGTTGCGAAGCGCTGCCCGCTTGCACGAACCCATTCTTCGACGATCGCCGGATCCACCATGTGGCTGGCCTCGACGATGGCGCTCGATCCCACCGGTGTGCCAGCGGCAAGTCGCGCAGCGAGTGTCGACATTCTGCGCTCGCTGACTGCTTTCGCGATTTCCTCGGGCACGCCTTCCGGAATTCCGACGTCGCGATATCGGGCGACGCGAATATTTGCGCCGTTGCCGGCGGACGTACTGCGCACGTCGAGCCACTGGCCCGTCGAATTGATCGCCAGAACGGCGGACATTTCACTCAGCACGCCCTGGCACGTCACTTTCGACTTCAGGAATACTCGGCGTTGATCGGCTGACCATTGTGCGTTTTCCGAGCCGGTGCAGCCGTTGATGTCGACGGCCTGTACCCGGCCGCTCGCGTCGATGCGGTCGCGCGACAGGATCTTGCCGTCAGCAATCGCGGAAATCTCGACGATGTTGTCGTCGGCTGTGGGTGCAACGCACACGATGCGCGCGGGCGTCACGTCGAGGAAGCGCGATGTATCTGCGGGCGCCGCGGACCAGCACCCGAGCCATGCGCGCCATCCTGGGCCGGCGCCAGCTGCAGACTGTGCGTCGCTGGATGCAGAGGCAGCGAACGTCAGGGCGATCGCCGAAGTGGCGACAATCAGTGCGCGGCGAATGGTGGATTTCATCGTACGTCCCTCAAGGAGCGTTGCCTGTGCCAGGCTGCATACCGCGAATGAACCGGAAGTTATGGTATACAATCTGTCTTACGCAATAGTATACAATTGGGGACAGGGTGTCCTCTTTCATGGATGTGTTGTCATCCTGAGCGAGCGTAGCGAGTCGAAGGATCTGCACTTCTCACACCCGTAAAGGGTGTCTCGGCACACTGACGTGCAGATCCTTCGACTTCGCAAGGATGACAGCGCTATCCAGCCAGTTGCTTCGCCAATTTCTGGAGTACCGCTTGGAGATCCGGCACGTCGTCCAGCACCTGCAATACGGGATCCGTGCCGAACTGTTCCATCCGTGCGATGGCATTTCGAATCGTGAACGTGCGCGGGTCGAGCGAAGAGTTCACCTCCTCCCACAACAGCGGCATCGACACCGTGGCACCGGGCAGCGGACGAACGCTGAACGGCGCGACAATGGTCTGTCCCGTTCGATTCTGGAGGTAGTCGATGTAGACGGCGTCGCCGCGTTTGGTCACGTGCCGAGTGATCGTCGCAATGCTTCCCAGCTCACGGAGGGCGACGCGCGCGAGTAGCTCGCCGAGTGTGCGGGATTGCGCGTAGGTGCACTGTCGCGCGAGGGGCAGAAGGATGTGCAGGCCGGTCTTGCCCGTGGTCTTTACGTAGCTCGGGAGCCCGATCGATTCGCAGAGTGTTCGCATCACGATCGCCGTACGAATCACGTCGGAGAATGGTGCTTCCTTGGGATCGAGGTCGATGACACACCAGTCCGGAAGCTCCAGCGATCCCACTTTACTCGCCCAGATGTGCAGTGGGATGGAGCCGAGGTTTGCGACGTAGAGCAGGGACTCGACGTCGTCGCAGACGAAATAGTTGATCTCGCGTTGCGTGTCTTCGCTCCAGATTGGGACAGTTCGTATCCACGATGGAGCGTGTTCGGGCGCGTCCTTCTGGTAGAACGACTTTCCGTCGATGCCGTCCGGGAAGCGCGTGAGCACCATGGGTCGTTCGCGGAGGTATGGCAGCATCCAGGGCGATACGGCCCGGTAGTAGTCGATGAGATCGCCCTTGGTGTAACCGTCCGCGGGCCAGTAGACCTTTTTGGGGTTGGTGAACGGAACGGTGCGTTCCGATTGTTTCGGAACTGCGGGGACGGGTGGGCTTGCATCGCTCTCCTCGACTTCACTTCGGCCAGCAGGCAAGACAGCGCTCTCAACCTTTTCGTCGCCGGCAGCCTCTGCGCCCGGGGCTCCGGTCGATGTCCAACCCTGGCGCTCGCAATCGCGCGGGCTCTTGTCGGGGCGCAGCGCAAGGAATGCAGGATGTCGGAGCACACCGTCCGGCGTCCACTCGGTAAAGCGCACTTCGCAGACGTACAGCGGCTCGACCCACGTCGTCGTTTTCGTCTCTGGAATGTTCTTCCTCGGCAACGGTTCCGCGCCAGGTGCCGCGACGGGTCCTTCGCATGGCGGATCTGGGCGCACGATGGGATCGAGCATGCCCTTGATCTGGGTGAGCTTGGCGTCGTCGAAGCCGGTGCCCGCTCGGCCGGCGTATACGAGTTGCCCGTTCACCATATCCGCCAGCTGAAGCGCACCGATGTGACTGCGGCTCCGCTTGGGCGCGGTAAAGCCGACGATGACGAAATCACCGGTGTGATCGCTCTTGATCTTCAGCCACTTGTCGCTACGGCCACCTCGATAGGGTGCATCCGCCCTCTTCGCGATGATGCCCTCGAGGCCGAGTGCTTCGACTTGTTCGAGGAAGCGCTCTCCTTCGCGCGCGATGTGGTCGAGCGCGCGTATGATGCCGAGTTTTGGAAAGGCTTCGAGCAGGTGTGCCTTGCGCTGCACGAGTGGCAACGGACGCAGGTCGAAGTCTTCGAATGCAATGAGGTCGAATGCGAAAAAGGTGGCAGGGAGATCGACCGTTGCGCTGCGAATATCGACTGGCGACGACAATCGTCCGCGGCGTTGCAAGCGTGAAAAGCTCGGGCGTCCTTGGCGGTCGAGCACTACGACTTCGCCGTCGATGATGCATTCGGTGAAGGGGAGCGCCTTCACTGCGCGCGCGACCTCGGGAAACACGGCCGTGTAGTCGTTGCCGTTGCGCGTGAGGAGCAGTACCTCATCGTGCGACTTGCTGGCGAGCAGGCGGTAGCCGTCGAGCTTGAGCTCGAACACCCAATCATCGCGGGTAAACGCTTCTGCGGCCGGCTCGGCAAGCATGACGTCGACGGATCGTACGTCGACGTGTTTTCGTGGCGCGTTCGTCTTTTCCAGCTTGGCGCGCAGTGTGGCGGCTGGAGACCGGCCTTCCTTGACTTCCTCGACCGTGAGGCCCGAGAGCACGGATGTCTCGGGAAACTGGTCGCCCGGTTCCTTCACGTACGCGTCGCGCTCCTTGATGAGGAGCCAATCCTTCTCGCCCTTCTTGATCTTTACGAGCGTCCACTTGCCGTGGAGTTTGTGTCCGCGCAGCTCGAACAAGAGCTTGCCTTTCTGGAGACCCTCGCGCCAATCCTCGAGCGGCACCCACTCGCCGCGATCCCAGACGATCATTCCGCCGGCTCCGTAGTTGCCGGCGGGGATGACGCCTTCGAAATCGGCGTAGTCGAGTGGGTGATCCTCGACATGAACGGCGAGTCGCTTGTCCTTCATGTCGTACGACGGACCCTTCGGGACGGCCCATGACTTGAGCACGCCGTCCATTTCGAGGCGCAGGTCGTAGTGCAGTGCTCGCGCGGCGTGTTTTTGTACGACGAATAGATGGCCGCTCGCGCCCGAAACGGATCCCATGGGCTCGGGCGTTGCGTCTGCACACCGCTTGGCGCGGTAGCGGCTGAGGTTGTCGTTTTCTGGCCCGTCGCTACTTGCAGTCATGCTTCTGGATAGTGACAGTATGCAGGGTGGCCTTGGCCGTACGGAGGCTGGCGGCGGAGCCGAAGAACATCAGAAGAGTGGCACCGGAGCAGAAGAACAACAGAAGGAAACTGCTCAGATATCCACGCGGATCGCTCCGTGCGCCGCGAGAGCTCCATGTTCAGGGTGCGCAAATATTGGCCACTAGCGGTTTCTGAGAGGCATTTTGACATTGCGTCACTAGAACACACACGTCACACAGCAATCAGGAAACCGATCGTAGCCCTTGTGGGTGCAACCAAAAAACCAGGAACCGTACGTTTCGCGGAGCAAATCCGCGTGGATATCTGAGCAGTATTCCTCGCAGTTGCAGTTCAGTTGTTGCAGTTCAGTAGTTGCAGTGTGCAGCCGTTGAAGTTCAACAAAAGACCACAACTCAACCGCCTCGTATCATGCCAGCCCGCTCCATCGGCAACGCCACCATCTCGTTCGGCCTCGTTTCGGTTCCCGTCAACCTCTACTCGTCT
>JBDTMO010000166.1:0-9502 GCA_039934235.1 bacterium
TATTCGTACGACGATCATGGCATCGCCGTGGTGAATGACCGACACGTCGCCATACACGGCGCGCATCTCCGCGTGCGGACGCTCGGCGTTGACGGAGCTGTCCTTTCCAACCGCGATACGACGCTCGATGTGCCAGCCGACAGCACTGCGCGCGTGTTGGCACTGTCCGATCCCGCGGGTGTGAGCGGCGCTTACTTCGCCGATCTCCGACTCACGAGCAGCGACGGCAAGCCGCTCAGCGCAAACTTTTATTGGTTGTCG
The DNA here is from genome assembly GCA_039934235.1 of bacterium. Taxonomy (GTDB): domain Bacteria; phylum Gemmatimonadota; class Gemmatimonadetes; order Gemmatimonadales; family Gemmatimonadaceae; genus AG11. The sequence continues at coordinate 262 of JBDTMO010000166.1, forward strand.
ACGCATCCCGATGTGTTGGCGGATACGTCGACCTGGTACATGACGCCGGTGAAAGCGTACGCGGATTACACGGCGCTCAAGGGGATGCCAACGGGCTCGGTGAAAGCGGCGGCGAAGTTCGCGGGCAGCTCGGCGCGTGTAACGTTGACGAATCCCGGAAAGACGCTTGCGTTCTTCGTGCGATTACAGGTCGTCGGCAGCGACGGCGAGGAAGCGCTTCCCGTACTCTGGGAAGACAACTACGTCACGCTGCTGCCCGGCGAGACGCGAGTGATTACAGCCCGATGGGCCGCGAAGGACGTTCGCGGCACACCACGGCTTGTAACGAGCGGATGGAATGTGCCTCGCAAAAAGAACAGTTGACCCACTCGGGGCTACTGCGCCAACGGATTCGGTCGCAACTGAAAGTGCAGCACCTTGCTCGTTGTTCCCTTTCCAGTCTCCATATGGAACGGCGCTCGCGTGCTCACGGTCGCCCACAATCCTCGGCCCTTCCACCCAGCCGCCGGATCGTCGATGCGCCCGTCCATCCACTTTGTGTAAAAGCCGAGCGGATAGGGCACGCGCATGATCACCCACTGGCCATCCTTGAGCGCAAGCAACGCCTCCGACGCATTGCCGGTGTTGATTGGCGTGTTCTTGCCCAGGCCCAGCACATCGAACTGGTCGACCCACGTGTAATAGCTACCTTCGGCACTTCCCGACTCGGTGACTCCCTTCATCTGAGGCAGCGGTTCGGTGTAGAGCGTCCATCCCTCCGGGCAATGCTGGCCAGTCGCGGTCGGGCCGTTAAGGGGACCGGTGCACTTTCTGCGATCGAAGCTCGCCATGTGCCCGCTCGCTAACGCGACCCATGCGACGCCGTTGCGATCAACGTCCATTCCACGCGGCGAGAAACCCTGCACCTTCGCCTTGTCGTTTCCGTACGGCGCTTCGTAGTACTCCGCAAGCGCTGTCTCGGGCGGATGAGCACCGGGGACGAGTCGCACCACTCCGCCTGGAAATCCCAGTGACGAGCCCCAGATGGAGCCGTCCGGTGCTGGAGAAACAGCGTACAGACCGTTGTTGATGCGGCGATCCTTTGTCGGATCGAGTGGTTGGTTCGGCTCGGTGTACTCGTCGCGCTTACCGTTGCCGTTTGCATCGAGGACAAGTGCCGTCCACCCCTGCGACTTCTCCTCGTCGCCCGTCTCGTCGAACATCTTCGTGTCCAGCCAGCCGACGACGGGCCCACCACCGCTTGTCCACAGCGTCCGATGCGCATCTTCGGCGAACATCAAGTGATGTGTACCGAAGCATGTGTTGATGTGCGTCAGCTTCTTTATCTTCGGATCGTACATCGCGAGTTGGCGTCCCGACCGATTCACCGGGAACAACTTCGCCGACGGATGTTGTGAACCCGCTTTACAGAACGCCGGATTGTCGGCGCCGCGGATGGCGGACGTGATCCACACGCGGCCCATCTCGTCGAACATCGGATTGTGGACGTTCGCCTTGCTCGTCCAGACTACGGTGTCGCCCCAATAGGCTGATGGCGCTCCCGTCGGCGGACCAGTGGCCGGCCCCATGCTTGTGTCGCGCACAGTGAGCGGCACTCGCGTAATCGTGTTGCGCACGGGATCCAGCACGGGCAGGTAGTCCGCGCTCAACTCGAGTGATCCGTAAAGCAGTCCGTTCGCGTTGATAGTCGGATTGCGCCGGTCGGTGGAGACAACGTCATGCAGGTACGCCTTGGGATCTGCCCAGTCCCACTCCGTAATGACGACGTTGCGCTCGAGGCCCTGCGGCCGCCGCGGCGCCGCTGGCACCTCACCGGCAGCAATACGATCGGTCCAATCGGCGAACATCTTGAGTGGGCCGGTGTGGCCGAGCTGCCCAATGGCCGACGTCATTTGCGAACCTGCCTGTCCGGATTGCACGCGCCGCTCCCACTGCGCGAAGCTCGACGGCAACGACTTGAACGCGGCGGGAATTTCGCGCGTTCCCTTACTGCCGAGTTGATGACAGGCCATGCATGTGCCGGACTTGATCGTGCGCACGAAGTCCGCTTGCGACTTGACGCTCGGTGAGATGCCGTTGCCTGTGGGACCGGTGCCAGGGAACTCACTCTTATCCGGCACCTTGAGCAGCGAGAGCCAATGGCCGGCGGGATAGTACGCCGCGGCAGCGCGCGCGTTAGGCGCTGGCACGGCGTGAAGTGCGAGCGTCTTGCCGCCTTCGCTTTGCAACTTGGGCGAATCGACGAGGCCGTAGCCGCGCACCCATACGGTGTACGTCGCCTTGGGAAGGTCGGGGATGAGGAAGCGCCCCTGATCGTCCGTGACCACGATCCGCACGAATTTCGTCGGCAGTTGGTTCGTCTCGGCGATGACCCACACGCCGGCTTCCGGACCGCTCGGACTGGTGACGACGCCGCCGATGTCGTTGACACCGACGCGCACAGATGTGTGCTTCGATGGGAGTGCGGCCGCGCCGAGTGCCACGAATGCAGCAAGGGCGCCGGTGCCAATGACTCGTGCAATCATCGTGTCCTCCGTTCAGGCACGTTCTCGTGAGACGTCAATTCCCGGAGCAACCGTCATGATCATCGTGCACGTCTTCGTCCACGTAAAGCCCGACGCCGTGGATGCGTTCAAGGCCGCATCGCTCGAGAACGCGCGCAACAGCGTGGCCGAGCCCGGTGTCGTTCGCTTCGATGTCATCCAGCAGGACGATGACCCGACGCAGTTCGTGCTGCTGGAGATCTATCGCACACAAGCTGACCCAGCCAGCCACAAGGAGACGGCGCACTACGCCACCTGGCGCGACCTCGTTGCGCCGATGATGGCCGGGCCTCGGCGAGGTGTGAAGTATCACGCCCTCTTTCCGGAGCCTGCGGAGTGGGAACGTCCACGGTGAGTGGCGATACAGGAGTCCTTGACTCCTCTCGTGTATGCTGAATCTTCAGCACATAGTAGCCTACTATTCCGAGTTGTCTCCGTCGGCGGCGTCGCTCTCCGGCGAAGGCGAATCGTTTCGCTACCGGCACACTGAGGGAATAGCTCCGGCACGCGCTTCTATTTACCTCGGGCAAGAACCCTGCGGATTTCCACCCCAAACATCGAGAAACAATGACGAAGTCCATCCTGCTGATCACAGGCGATGGTGGCGAGTGCTATGAGACACTCTTCGCGGTCCACCGATTCCGCGAAGCCGGTTACACGCCGCGAATCGCTGCCCCGTCGCTCAAGCGCTTGCACCTGGTGATCCACGACTTCGAGCCAGGATGGGACACGTATGTCGAGCGCCCGGGGTACCAACTCGAGTCCGACCTCACCTTTACAGACGTTCGCGTCGACGACTACGACGCAGTCCTCGTCCTGGGCGGTCGCGCGCCTGAGTATTTGCGGAACGACGCGCGTGTGCTGGAGATCGTGCGCGAGTTTGATAGGAAGGAGAAATGGGTCTTCGGCATCTGCCACGGCGTCCAGGTGCTGGTGACCGCAGGGGTGATCACGGGAGCGCGTGTCACCGCGTATGCGCATTGCCGGATCGACGTGGAGCTTGGCGGCGGAGAATACGTCGCTGATCAACAGGCCGTGCGACACGGACGAATCGTGACCGGACAAACGTGGCAGTCGCACCCGGAGTTCTATCGCGAAGTGATGTCGTGCCTCGGTACAGGATGACGGTCGCACGACAGTCATGACAGAATGCGTCCATGCCGCCCGCTCTCATGGCAACGCCCAGGTTTATTGTCGCATTTTCAGCAACGTGGGAGCCATCACCATGCGATCCATCGTCACCGTCGTCGCGCTCTGCTTGGTTGCGTCGACTGCGCAAGCGCAGACTCCTTCAACTGCTCTGCGCGCGAACAGCGTTGAGGAGATCGTCCTGACACGGGTTCGTTCGTTCTTTGTCGGGATGGGCAAGGGACAGCTGCCCGTCATTGAAGACGCGCTCGCCCAGGACTATCTCGTCATTGGTGGCGACGGCAAGTTGGAAACGCGCGCTGAGCGGCTCGCGTGGCTTCGAGGCAACTTCAATAAACTTGGCGGTGTCACGCCGAGTGAATTGCGTGTGCGTCCGTATGGAAATACGGCCGTTGTGACTGGGAAGGTCACAATCAGCGAGGGTGCCAACGTTCCGCCAATTGAAGAGCGTTTTACGCAAGTGTGGGTGCGGCGTGATGCGGTCTGGCGGATGGTGACGAGCCAGATCACGATCGTGAAGAAGTAACGCGCATGCAACATCGTCAATCGCTTGATGCGCAACTTCCGAATGCGCCGCGTTCGGACGAGCCATATCAATCGCGCGCCCAAGACTTCCTGGCCACGACAACCTTGGTGTAACACATGGCCACATCAGTGAACTCTCCGCGAACAACTGTCGTCGCAGTCGTCGGAGGCCTGAGCGCACTCGGCGGCGTAGTCGCGGGCGGTGTCGCGGCGCTTATCGCCGCCATGGTGTTGACGCCGACGGAGCCGGTGAGTGCGGCGCAGATCGCGTTGATGGCGGTTGAATACGGCGTGGTGGCGGGGCTCGCCGGTTCCGTCCTGGGAGTGCTCGTTGGATTCGGTGCGCTCCGGCGCGTCCCATTGGGCAGGTTGGTTCTCTGCACCAACGCGGGGCTCGCGGCGGGGCTCACCGCCGGCTGGCTTGGTGGACCATGGGCATGGCACCACATGGGCTTTCTTGGATTCGTCGGGTTTTCCGCTGGCGCTCTTGTCGCACGCACCGTTTTTAGCGGATCACGTGCGTCTGGTTCGACGTCGTCGCTCGACTCAATCCCTTCGAGCAGCGCGCTTCAGTCCGAGGCGCCCGCAGGGATCGTGATGCCACGATCGCCTGCTGAATTGGTGGATACGCCAACGGGCCAGAGCGTGGATGCGTCATCGAATACAAAGAGGCTACCGTGACGAAACGGGAGAGCCCAATCCCGCGGAAAATGAGTCCGCATGGGATCGCCCCTTGATTGCCTTGGTTGGAGGAACTTCATGATACGCACGTGGACAATCATTGGCGTTCGCGATGTACCACGCAGCTTCACGTGGTATCAGTCGCTACTTGGCTTGCCAGAGGCGACACCAGCCCATGACCACTTCGGGCAAATTATCGACTCGGATGGAACGGTGTTGCTCTCCCTGCACGAGTGGGGCGCGCACGAGCATCCGTCCTTGATGAGCCCCGATCATGCACAACCCGGCAATGGTCTTCTCTTGTTTTTCCGTGTCGATGATTTTGACATGGCGCTGCCGCGTGCACGCGCACTGATCGCTCGACTTGACGAGGAACCACACGTAAACCCGAACACCGGCACGACGGAGTTCTCACTTCGGGATACAGACGGATATTACGTCACGATCAGCGCGCGCAGTGCGACCTGACCCGACAACATGCCGAACGCGTTTAGGCGATCACCGCACACGCACAAATCGCGACACGGGCACTGAGCCATCGGGCCGAGGTGGGACGCGCCAGGCCAGCGAGTCACCCACGAGCGTGAATGCCCGGACCTGCGTCGTTCCGTCCAGATTGGGGAACGACGCGCTCGCGATCGCAAAGCTGATCGTGCCCTTCGCCTGATCGACCGTGTACCTGCCGAAATGCGTGCTGATGGAGAGCGCCGCATCCTTGTATTCCTCCGGCGTGCCGCGGGACCTGTCGTTCGACGCGAACCTCGTGCGCTCCGCCCGATAGATCTGCACCACGTACTGGCCATCAGCGGTGAACACGGCGAGCCCACGCGGCGATGGGCCATAGTCCGCCGCCGTGCGACCATCGGGTGAAACCACGTCCGCGGCCACCAACTTCCAGGTGCCAACAAGTTGCGGGGCCTGCGCGAACGCGATGGTTGGTTGGAGCACAAGCCCGATGAACACTGCAATCGTCCTGAGCATAGTCGTGAACGTCCCCTCTGCTATCGTTTTAGCGCCGATACGTTCTCGCCTGACGTGCGTCGTGTCTCGAAGCTAAGAGTGCTCGGGCGACGGGACAATTTCGCAGTTCTCACGCCCATGGTGAGCGACGCTCAAGCATTGCTCCAGCCCGACCGCGCAACGTTTGCTGCCGCGACCGACGCGCCGTTATGTTGGCGCGATCGACCTTCCTTGTGCGGCCACCGCAGGAACGATCCCGACAAACGATGCATTTCCAGAATCTCGACCTCGACACACTGCGCACACTGGTCGTCGCCAACGACCTCGGCGGCTACGCCCAGGCGGCGAAGAGTCTCGCGCGATCGCCCTCAGCGATCAGCCTGCAGATGAAGCGCCTCCAGGAGGATGTCGGAGTGCCGTTGTTTCGCAGGAGTGGCCGAGGTCTCGCGCTGACCGAGGCTGGAGAAATGACACTGCGTGTGGGCCGCCGCATGCTCGCGCTCAACGACGATCTCATCGAGGCCGTGCGCGGTTCCGCGCTTGTCGGTCACGTTCGCGTTGGATTCTCGCAGGATTTTGCCGACACCGTACTGCCCGCGGTACTCGGGCGATTCGTGAAGCTCCATCCACGGATCGTCGTGGAAGTGCGCATCGAGGGGAACGCGGCACTGGCCGATGCGGTCGAGCAAGGAGAAATCGACGTGGCGCTCGTCGTAGGCCAAGAGCAGCGACCGTGCGCCCATGTGTTCGGAGAACTCGAGGTCGGCTGGATCGCGGGACGTGAGTTCGCGCCGACGCCTGGTCAGCCGTTGCCGCTGGTGCTGTTAGGGCCACAGTGTGCCTTCCGCAAAGCGGCAGTCAGTCAGCTGGACGCGGCCGCAATTCCATGGCGCGTCGCAGCCACAAGTCCGAGCCTGGCCGGACTCTGGGCGTCAGCGATTGGGGGGCTGGGCATCACAGTGCGCAGCCGACTCGCGCTACCAGACACGCTCGTGTGGCGTCGTCAACTGTTCGGTCTCCCACCGCTTGCACCATTCCCCGTGACCCTGCTTACGCAACCACATGCCGTCGGCCAGAGCGTGGAGCGTCTGCTCGCAATCATTCGTGAGGAAGTTGCAGCGGCGTTGCCCACGCCCGTTCGTCGGCGAAAAAGTGGTTGATTACCAAGACTCGATCGCCGTGTCTTGGTTGGACGTCGGACCCACACTCCACTTTCCCCTCTAACATGCGCGACATCCGCGTAGCGACGGTACAGTTTCAGCACGCTCCCGGTGACAAGACGTACAATCTTGCGCGCGTTCAGCACTTCACCGCGGAAGCCGCTCGCGCCAGCGTAGAGATTATCGCCTTCCCGGAGATGTGCCTCACCGGCTACTGGTTCGTAAGAAATCTCTCGCGCGACGCGTTCGAGGCACTCGCCGAGCCGGTGCCTGAAGGACCGTCGACCCAGGAGTTGCTTCGCCTATCGCGCGAGCACGGAATGACGATAGGCGCCGGGCTCCTCGAGCTGGCGGGTGGCTGCGTTTACAACTCGTACGTCGTCGCCATGCCCGACGGGACGCACGCGGTGCACCGCAAGCTGCACGTGTTCGAGCACACGAACATCTGTGCGGGCGATCGCTACACCGTGTTCGACACGCCGCACGGTTGCCGAGTGGGAGTGCTCATCTGCTACGACAACAACATCGTCGAGAACGCGCGCGTCACCGCCCTACTCGGCGCCGAGATCCTGCTGGCGCCACATCAGACGGGTGGCTGTAATTCGGTGAGTCCCGGCGGGATGAAGCCGGTGGATAAAGGCATCTGGGCGCGACGGGCTGAGGATCCCGCTGCGTGCGAGGCCGAGCTTCGTGGTCCCAAGGGGCGCGGGTGGCTCATGCGGTGGCTGCCGAGCCGAGCGCACGACAACGGGATGTTTCTGTTGTTCAGCAATGGGGTCGGTGTCGACGACGACGAGATCCGCACCGGCAATGCGATGGTGCTCGACCCGTATGGTGAAGTGATCGCAGAGACGAGCGCGTTGGATGACGCGATGGTGATTGCGGATCTCGACGCTTCTGTTCTTCCGACATCATCGGGGCGGCGTTGGATGCGAGCGCGACGGCCGGAGTTGTACGAGTTGCTGACCCAACGCACAGGACAGGAACAGGAAACGCGGACCGTTCGGTTCGGCCAGTGAGCTCGCATCATTGATGTGCGTTGTCCGCTATCAAGCGCCGAGCGGCGACGTTCGCACCGTCGCGACGCACGGCGGCGGCAATGACGTGTGCGCGCGCAGCCACGTCCGGTACGAGAGTTCGCTCGAGTGCGATCGTCAAGGAGTCGGTCGTCGGCGTGCCTGATTCATGTGCGGCCCCGATGCCGAGTTCGTCGACGCGTTGTGCCCAGTAGGGCTGGTCGTACATCTGGGGGACGACGACTTGTGGTGCACCGCTGAGCGCGGCGACGCTCGTGGTGCCCGCGCCACCATGATGAACGACGGCCGCAACTCGCTTGAACAGTGCTTGCTGGTTGACCTCATCGATGGCGATGCAGTCGGAGTCGTTGTCAACGAGCGACAACCCCGCCCAGCCGCGAGACACGATCGCGCGGCGTCCGAGCGCGCGCGCCGCCTGGATCATCGCCTGATTGAGGTCGCCTTGCGCTGCGGCTATGCTGCCGAACCCGAAGTAGATGGGAGGTTCGCCAGCATCGAGGAAGGTCTCGAGCTCTGGCGACAGTGGACGCTCATCCAGGAGAATCCATGCACCAGTTTGAAACACTGCATAATCCGTGGAATCTGGCCAAGGGCCTAAAGTCGGGTCGGCGGCCAACCATGGACGATCGGTGAGGACGTAGCGATGGACGTCACTGATCGGAGCCAGGCCGAGTGTTGAGCGTTGCGCGTTGAGTAACCCGCCCCAGGTGTCGTTCCAGCGTCGTGCGTCCTTCGCCCAGAGCTCGCGGTTGTCCGTCCCGGCTGGCGCCGGCGCGTCGCCCAGCATGCGCAGCAAAATTGGCGGATGGTGTGCTGACGGCAGTGCCGTTGGGCAGAAGGCCGCGAAGACGTAGGGGATGCCCATTTTCTCTGCCACTGATGGCGCGGCGATCTGTAAGGCAGTTGCTCCCACGATCATGTCGCAGCCGTGGGCTGCCGCGGTAATCGTCTCGAACTGAGTAGCGACGGTGCCTTCCATCATCTCTCGGCGGCGCTCCGGCGTGATAGGCGTCACCTGGATTGGCGTGCTCGCAACCGTGGGTTGGCGGAGCACTGGGCCGATCGGCGTAACGGGGAAGCCGAGTCCTTCGATCCAGTCACGGAAGTCGGGCGGTACGCACAGGCGCACGTCCTGGCCCAGCGCTCTTAACTCGAGCGCGAGCGCTACAAGCGGCTGGACGTCGCC
>JBDTMO010000167.1:0-9491 GCA_039934235.1 bacterium
CTCCGCCGCCGCCCGGCGCCGGGACCACCGCTGCGCCATACAGAAATCCGAGTGGCCACAGCGCGAGCGGCGCCAGCGGCGCCGAGGCAACGCTCGTCAGCACGAGTGCAGGCAATACGGTCAGACGAATGGCGACGTGCACGAACGATGCGAGGAATGCCGCGACCGCCGCCTTGCGATGAATGCGCTCCACCGAATCCACCGTTGCGCGCAACTTCCGCAAGGAGCGCTGAATCGTGCGCCAGCGGCCAGCGTGCAACCGAAGCCGTTTCGCCCAGCGCGGCGGAGGTCCATTGGCATTGCGGCGCGAAAGAAACAGTGCGAGTGCGCCAAGTCCGATGATCACCGACGCGTAGGCACCAACGACGCTGACGAGCGTCACGAGCACCGCGCCCGCATGCCGAAATACCAGCGCAACGCAGACGACTACTGCAGCCAGCGAAAACACTTCGAGAAAGAGCTCTGCATAGAGAATCACGAGCACGCTGGACGACGGCAGCCCAGCCTCGGCAAGCACGAAAAAGCGCGCCGGTTCGGCGCCCGAGCGAGCAGGCGTGATCGCGGCGGCAAAGTCTCCGCCCAGACACGTACGTGCGGCAGTCGAAAGTTTGAGGTGGATCCCCGCGGCCCGGGCGCTCCACCGAATCTTGAACGATCGCGCGAGCACTTCGACCACCACGGCAAGAAGGGCAAACAGGTGTGCGCTCAATGGCAGTGCGAGCGACGTCCCCTGTTGCGACCACCCCAGAACCATGTAGATCGACACCCCGATCATCGCGGCGAACGACAGTGCCGTGATCAGCCAGCGAGTCGGGGTCATTCAGTCATCGACAGAAACATTGGCGGAAACTACTCGGCGGCATGTGCCGGGGCGAGCGAACCTTCGGCGTGGGTGCGGCGAAGAACCTGCATGGGAAAACCATGTGAATGTGGCCTTCCTCGCGCGCGACGATCCGCTGCCTAGATTCAAGGCAACCAACAGGAATCGCCCAATGACCGCCTCGAAGAAGCAGAGCCCAGATCGGCGCGAGTTTCTCGCGCATGTTGCAACCGCCGCCGCGGCGGTCGCGGCCACCGCGTGCGCTGCGCCGCTCGTCGCCGCGGGCGTTCCCACGCACGCGAACGCGCCGTTCGATGACAGCTGGACGCGGCGCGTGATCGCCGCCAGGCATCGCGCCGTCATGGATTCCCCTGGAATCGAGGACGGCCTCGCGCTCCTGCACGCGACCTTCTTCATGCAGGGATATCGCGAACAGCTCGACGTTGGCGCCAGTGATGTCGTTCCTGTCGTCGTGCTGCGGCACCAGGGTACCGCCATCGCGCTGAACGACGCACTGTGGGCGAAGTACGGCATTGGCGAGCGATACAAGGTGAAGGATCCCGCGACGGGCGCCGACGCGCTGCGCAACCCGTTCATCCGCGTTACGAAGGACGATAAGAGCCCGCTCGTCCCGCCCGATGCGTGTCTCGAAACACTTCTCGCCAACGGCGTCATCTTGCTCGCGTGCAACAAGGCGGCAATGCGACTCGCCGGTCAGGTGGCGCAGAAGTTCAATCGGGACGCGGAGGAGGTGCGGGCTGAATTCCGCGCCGGAATGGTGCCAGGCGTGCTGCTGCAACCGTCCGGGATTTACGCCACACTGCGCGCGCAGGATGTCGGCTGCTCGTTCATCAAGTCGACCTGACCCTTTGTCGTCCCGAGCGCCGCGAAGGACCGGTGAATGCAACCGGTAGACGCAACGCGCAAGAAAATGTCATCCCGCATGAGCGGAGCGAATGTCGGGATCTCCTATACGTCCACCCGCGGCCTGCTTCGCGGGATGGTACGGTAGATCCCGATGCTCGCTTCGCTCGTGCGGGATGACAGCACTGAGGTGTTGCGCCGACGAGGTGAACCCCCGGTCCGTCGCTTCCGCTCAGGACGGCAGCTGCGGCTTGCGCGCGACGAGCTCCTGCGTCGGCGGGAAAATCCACGGCGTGAACCCGCGCCGTTCGATCGTCCAGCCGGCGGATCGCAGTTCGCGCGCATAGTCACCGACATACGCGATATCGAGGATGGCGATGCGTCCACCGGGCCGCACGACGCGCGCAATCTCCTGTATCGCCTGCCGGCGCTCAATTCCCGTGGGCACGTTGTGAATCGCGAGACTCGACACCGCCACGTCGACACTGGCGTCGTCGAACGTCATCGTCCGCATGTCGCCATCCCGCACGACGACCCGCGCGCCAACCCCTTCCGCCTCGGCATTGCTGAGCGTCGCGACAGCGGAGTTCTGGTACTGATCCGTCTGCGACCACAGATCGATGCCAATGGCCTGGCCACGTGGGAGCCGCACCGCCGCTCCAATCAACATGAGTCCGCGCCCGCATCCCACGTCGAGCACGGTCTCATCACCGCGCAGTGCGAGGCGGTCCAGCAGCCGGTCGCGAGCGCGAAGCTTCCCATACCGGCTGCTCGCCAGCATGAGGATCGCCGTGAGGCCAAACGAACCGCCCGGCCAGAGAAGAATCCGTCCAAATCGCTGTGCCATCGGGCTGCCAACGGCCTCGAGGATCAAGCCGGCTCCAAGCAGGCAGAGTGCCAGCAATGCCATCGTGCGCACGACGCCGGGCGCATCGAGTCCATACTCGGCGCGAGCGTCAGGCCTGGCGAGAGTTGGTGCGGTCATCGCGATGGGGATGGATGGTGTTAACTCGCGGCTGGACACAACTTAGAGCATCGACAGCGTCCACGCATCACTCCAGTGCCATGATTCGCCAAACGCACGAGAAGCTCCGCCCGATGTTAGAACGCCGAGACCACGGGTTTCGCTGGCGCGGAGGCGATATCTCACGGATCGAAGGCCTAAGCGACGCGGTATTCGGCTTTGCCGTAACGCTCCTCGTGGTCTCCCTGGAGGCACCCAAGCGATTCGGCGAGCTGCAGCACCTCATGCACGGGTTTTTGAGCTTTGGCGTGTGCTTCGTCCTGCTGCTCATGATCTGGCACGCGCAATACATCTATTTCCGGCGATATGCGCTGGATGACAAGCCGTCATTTCTCCTCAATGCGGCGCTGCTGTTCGTCGTCGCGTTCTACGTCTATCCGCTCAAGTTCCTCTTTACGGTTTTCACGAACGCACTTACCGGCTACCACGAAATCGATGCGGCGGGCAAGGCGATCATACCGCTGCAGCCGCAGGACTGGCGCCCGCTGATGGAGATCTACAGCGCAGGGTTCATCGCCCTCTATGTGATCTTCGCGCTTCTGTATAGTCACGCGTACCGCTTACGCGCGGAGCTGGAGCTGAGCCCAATGGAGGTGTACGAGACGCGCGGGGTCGTTCAGGAGAACCTGCTGATGGTGGGCATTGGCGTATTGGCGTTTGGACTTGCCCTGATGAACTTGCCGCAGTTTTCCGGCATGACATACGTGCTCATTGGCCCACTTCAGGCGTTGCTCGGCGCCGTGCATGGGAAGCGTCGACGACAGCTGAGCGCCGCTGAGGCGATAAGTGTGCCGAGCGAGGTGTTGTAAGAGCCTGAACGGCAGGAGCGCGGATTTACGCGGATTTGGCGGATTTATGCGGATTGTCCCATGCGCGAACCGGCGCACGGTGCGCACGCGAAAGTGCTTTTTTGATGCTGCGCAATCTCGCTTGGCCCCCGCGACGGGCAATCCGCGCCCATAAGCCAAAGCCGCGAAAATCCGCGTTCCCTGTCGCACATCGTCGTCCGTCGCGACCTCGCGCACGTCAGCACCGTCGCAGTCGACGCAGCGCGTGAGTTCGGACACAGTGGTCACTCTCCGGGACGTGCCCCGCCGTCATCGATCAGGGCGACCATCAACGACTTGTATGTCGCGAGCTGTTGCGCATCGAGCCGGCCGAAAAAGTCGTCGTCCGCGGATTCGATGGCGACGACGGCCTTTTGCGTCATGTTGCGGCCCTTCGTCGTAAGCCGGACCGTGATCGCCCGACTGTCCGTCGTGGACTGCCCACGTACGACAAGCCCTTCGTCCTCGAGCTTCCGGATCGCCTTCGACAACGTCATTGGCTCCAGGCGCGCATGTTCCGCGATGAGCGCCTGCGTCGTCGGTTCGCGATTGTCCTCGAACCACCGCAGTGACGCCATGATGGCGTACTGCGTTTGCGTAATGCCGAATCCGTCAAACACGAGCGCGAGCTTGCGTTGCCAGAGTGCGGTCAACTTCCAGAGCAGGAAGCCCGCGCTGTCGTCGGGTGTTGCGTGCCTGAATGGCGACGCATCAGCCATGAGCGGCCCTCTCGATGAGCTTCTCCGTCTGCTGCGCCATATCGCGAGCGACACCCTCCGCGACAATCTTGCGCCAGACAAATGCAAGTGGACCCTCGATGCTCATCGTCGTACGAATCTCCACTTCGTCGCCGCGAACGACGAACTCATGTGAGCCGTACATGCGCGCTCCCGGAAAGCGCGTGAGGTCCGTGAACTGCCGGTTCGGCTCTGCCTTGAGGATCTCGATGTTCACCGTTGGCCCGCCCTTTGGCTTGAGCGTAAAGGTGTTGCCTTCCACAAACTGGCCGTGAATTTGTGCCCGTTCGAGACCAGGCTGCCACGTGTGCCAGCGGTTGACATCGGTCCAGACCTGCCAGACCTGCTCGGCCTTCAGTCCCTTCACAGTCTTGCTATGCGTTCTCGTCCACATGCGCCACTCCGGTTTGGGATGGTCATATCATAAACCGGTTTATAATATGGCGCAAGGGCCTACGGACTACCGAGAGCCGCCATCACGTCGTCGAGTGTCCGTACACGTCCGAGCGTCGGAAAAATCCGGCGGACGGAGTGCGCATGAAGATCTGGATCGCGAGCGGCCATGACATCCTCGATGAATACCTGTTCATACCCCCGTTCATGCGCCGCGCGCGCCGTTGCCTCGACGCCGACGTTGGTTGAAATCCCGCCTAACAGGATGGTCGTGATGCCGCGACGCTGAAGCTGGACGTCCAGGTCAGTGCTGTAAAACGCATTCGGCTGGTGTTTCGTGATGACGACGTCGCTTGGCTGGCGGCCGAGCGCTGGCGCGAACTCGATCCATTCGGGGGTGAACTGCGTCGGGGGTCGCGGCTGGTCGACTTCCGGATGCGGAAAGAGCATGCCATTTGGCCCGGGATCGACATGCACGAGCACGACGGTCACGCCGCGCTCGCGACACGCGGTCGCCAGGCGAGCGGCGCGATCGACGATAACGCTCGACGCGTACGGTGCGGTCGCGCCGGCAATGATGCCGAGCTGAAGGTCAATGAGGACAAGGGCGGTGTTCGCCACAGGTACATTGAGCGGGGCCATGGTCACTCCTCCTATTATTGGCACGAGTACGAGTGCAGATCCTTCGACTCGCTACGCTCGCCCAGGATGACAGCGTTGCTCACGGCCACAACGCCCGCACCGGCGCAATGCGACTATCGATCAACGCGAACACCGCCGCCGCGTACTGCGTCGCCGTCCAACTGCGCGCACGCTCGCGACCGCGCTCCACCAATTCATCACACCGATGCGGATTCTCCCGCAAAGCGCGAACCGCCGCCGCATAATCGCGCGGGTCAAGCGGATCGACCAGGATGCCCGCATCGCCAATCTGCTCCGCTGCGCCGTCAACTCGCGCGGCGATCACTGGGCAACCAAGCGCCATCGCTTCGAGCGACGCCAGGTTGTCCGGACCAAACAACGACGGATACAACATCGCCTCGGCATGCTGATACAGCGCGACGAGCCGCTCGCGATCCACAAAACCAAGGGCATGGACTCGACGCGCCACACCAAGTGCCTCGGCCTCTCGCATGACGTGCTTCTGCGTGCCCTTGTCCGCGCCGACGAACACCAGGTCAGGGGCATCGGGCATCGATCGCAATGCGTCGAGCACGCGCACCGCCGTGATGTGATTCTTGTGCGCCAGGAATTGCGCCGGGTAAAACAGGTAGCGTGGCGGAAGGTCCACCGGACGACGCAACCTCGGGCGCGCGCCCGCAAAGAGCGCGAACGACGGAGTGGGCAACGGAATCACGTGCGTGCCGCCAGGCGGCTCGCCATACGCGTCACGAATCTCACGCGCGCCGGCCGCAGCGCCTACGATGATCGCCGAGGCGCGTCGCACGAACTCGCTGTAGAGCCGCTCGCGCTCGCGCCACTCGCCACCGGCGCTCACCTCCGGAAACCATGGCTGCACGCGATGCTGGAGATCCCAGATCGTCGCGACGTAAGGCAAGTCCACCGGAACGAGCGACCCGCCCAGCATCCAGGCGCACTCCGCGCCAGCCTTGCGCAGCGCGTCCGACAGGTTGGCGGTGGCCTGCGACTTCTTCCTCCGCAACACGATACGCTTTACGCGACTCAATGCTCGGCGTGGCAGCCTCGGTTCACGAAACTGCTTTACGAGCGCAACGCGAGACGCGATGTCCGCCTCTTTCACAACGGACTTCATGCGCGAGTTGGCGGGATAGACAACGAGTCGGTGCGACGACTCGCTCGCGAGTGCCGCCGAGAGCACGTCTTCCTCGAAGGTCGCGCCACCGCCCGCTTCCTTCGCCCATTGTGCGCCAACCAACGCCACTGAAAGCGGAATCGTCATTTCACCACGCCCGTCCACGTATGCCGTTGTCCAATCGCATCATCACGTACCGCATCGAAATCCTCCGCATTGAACATTCGCGTCGCTAAACAATGGCAACGTCGAATCGCGGCGCGTAGGCAGCAGACACCCAACCGGACCATCGCTCGTATCCCGCGTTTGGAGCCGGCGTTACCTCGAAGCGTACGACCGCGTCCAGCGCATCGAGTCGCTCCGCAACCGTCGCGAGCCGTAGTCCCACAGTATAGATGCCGGGTCGCACCCGCACGTCGTGCAACCGCACGACAACGCGACGCACGTCGCCCGCGCGAAGATCGATCCAGCTATCAACCGCATCGGTGGAGATGCCAAGCGCGGGACGGCCGCGGTCGTCCATCACTTCGACGCCAAGTAACGCGTGGGAGACGGGAGTCGTGGCCGAAATGGTGACGGTGAGTTGCAATGTCGAGCCAATTTCGATCGCATCAGTGATCGCGCCATCTGCGCCCACTCCGCATACCTGAATCGCGGTGCATCGCGCTGCGGACGGCTTCGCCCGCGGCAAGCCTGTAAGATCGACTTCGTCGTTCGTGGTCGCCATCGCGACGCCGGCCGTGTAAAGACGCGCGATCTCGCTCGCAGATGCATCCGCGATGACCCGGCCGCCGCTGAGCAGCAGCGCGCGCGAGCAGAGACTTGCCACCGCCGCGAGGTTGTGGCTCACGAAGAGCACCGTGCGGCCCTGCTGTTGGCGAACCTCGCGGATCTTGCCGAGGCATTTGTCCTGAAATGCCTGATCGCCAACAGCGAGTACTTCGTCGACCAGCAGGATGTCGGCGTCGAGATGCGCGGCGACCGCGAACGCGAGCCGCACGGCCATGCCGCTGGAATAGCGCTTCATCGGCATATCGAGGAATGCCTCGACGCCGGAGAATTCCACAATCTCGTCGAAGCGGGCGCGAATTTCTGCGCGACGCATGCCGATGAACGCGCCATTGAGAAACACATTCTCGCGCCCGGTGAGCTCCGGATGGAATCCCGTGCCAACTTCCAGCAATGATCCGATGCGGCCGTACACATCCACGCTGCCCGTGGTAGGCGCGGTAACGCCCGCGATGATCTTGAGCAGCGTGGACTTGCCGGCACCGTTTCGCCCGACGAGTCCTATGATCTCGCCTTTCGGTACCTCGCACGACACATCGCTGAGTGCCCAGAACTTTTCGTCTTCAGCGCCGCGAGCGCGGGCAAGCCACGACGCCATGGAATCCGCGAGCGTCGTCGAGCGGCGCGCAGACACGTTGTACGACTTGCCGATACCGCGCACCGAGAGGGCAGGACTTGGCACAAGGTTTAGATAAGGTTTGTCATCCCGCAGGAGCGAAGCGAGTGGGGATCCACTATCCCTGCTTCAGGGCGTTTGCACTTGGACAGAAGATCCCGACACTCGCTCGCTGCGCACGCGATTGCGGGATGACATCCGTTTACACCAGAACTGAACGGCATTGGCACCAGGCATTCAAACGTCGTGACTAAATGACATCGGCATACTGTCTGTCCTGATGGAGAAAGAACAGCGTGCCGGTCACGAGCAACACCAACGTGATCACCGCGGAGCCACCAACCGCCCTCCAATGAATGTCGCCGTGGCCAAGGAGCGCCGCGCGCAGCGCGTCGAGAATTGGCGCCACCGGATTGAGCAGGTACAATGGCCGAAGACGCTCGGGAACCACGGCGACGCTGTACGCCACTGGGCTTGCGTAAAGCAACAACTGAATGAGGAACGGCAGCACGTACTGCACGTCGCGGAAGCGCACCGTGAGTGCTGCGGAAAACAGGCCGATGCTCAATGCAAGCAGTTGCAGCAGTGCGAGAAAGACGGGAACGAGCGCCAGTGACCCCAGTGGTGGCATCTCACCGCGCACCAGCAACGCGATGAGAAACAGCAGCGCGCCAATGCTGAAATCGAGGAGCGACGCGAGCACCGTCGACGCGGGTAGCATGATGCGTGGGAAATAGACCTTCGTGACCAGCGATGCGTTGCCGACGAGCGACGTGCCGCATCGCGTCAGCGTGTTCTGGAAAGAACTCCAACCGAGATACCCGGCGAACACGAACAGGAAATACGGCGACCCATCGCTCGGCAGCTTTGCCACGATGCCGAACACCAGCGTGAATACTCCACTCGCGATCAGCGGGAGCAGCACCACCCACGCGACGCCGAGTGCGGTCTGCCGGTAGCGGAGCTTGACGTCGCGCAGGGCAAGCGTGAGCCACAAATCGCGATAACGCCACAGCTCCGCCCAATCCAGCGGCGTAATGCGCGTGTCGGATCGAATGCGACGGAGCGGAACCGCAGTGTCGCCAGCCATCGTCATCGGGCGACCGCCAAGTGCGAGAATGTGAACACGCTGATGAAGATGTTGTCGCGCAACCGCGGCGCCAACCGCGTCAACGTGATCCGCGCAACTTGAAAACAGCGGGGATGGTCCTGAGCATCAGGGCCAGGTCGCGCCAGACGGTCCAGCCGTTGATGTAATCCTGCTCGAGCTGGATGACCGTGTCGAAGCTCGTGCTCTCACCTCGGCCACGCACTTGCCATGGACCGGTGATCCCCGGTGTGACTTCAAAGCGGACGTAGTGCCGCGCCTTGTAGCGCGCGACTTCGCGCGGCAGGGGCGGTCGCGGACCCACGAGCGACATCTCGCCGCGCAGCACATTCCACAGTTGCGGAAGTTCATCGACGGTGCAGCGCCGCAGGAGCCGTCCAATTGGCGTGATGCGTGGATTGTCGTCGTCGGCGTCGATCGGCATCGTGCGAAGCTTGAACATCTGGAACGGTTCGCCACCAAGGCCAATGCGGAGTTGCGGGTTGATCACTGGTCCCGGCGTGGTTGTCTTGACGAGAATTGCGCACACGGCGATGAGC
>JBDTMO010000168.1:0-9488 GCA_039934235.1 bacterium
ACACGCCGACGATGTTCGCCGTGCGCATCGCCGGCCGGTCGTCGGGCAAGGACACCGTGGCCGCAGGCGCGACGTCACTCGTTCAAGTCACTGATCTCGGCGTGCATGCGAAAATCGGGGCCCGCGAAGGCGTGGTGTGGGTCACCGGTGTCAGCGACGGGTTGGCGAAAGCAGGAGCCGCCGTCGTAGTCCACGACGCGAGCGGGAAAGTGGTCGCTACCGCGCGGACCGACGCGCAAGGCATCGCACGCTTTCCTCGGCTCACAGAATCCACGGTGACCGCATCGGTTGGCGGAGGCGATGAAGGCGACGAAGGCGAAGGATACTCCGGCGCCGACTTCGAAGGGTTCGTGAGCGTTACGCTCGGCACCGATCGCGCCATCACGGCCATCAACGCATGGGACGCGGATCTCTCGCCGTATCACTTCAACGTCGAGAGCGCATCGGGCGACGAACGCTTACCGCTCGCCGGCGCCGCGTTTACGGAGCGCGGAGTCTACAAGCCGGGCGAACGCGTCTACGCCAAGACCATCGTGCGCAACGGCTCACTCGGCGCACTGCGCGCAACGTCGCCAGGCGACTCCGTAAAGTGGTTGTTCCACGACCGTGAAGGCGGCGTGCTTCGTGAAGTGACGTCGGCGCTTTCGTCATTCGGAACATCAGACCAAACGCTGGACCTGTCTGCGTCAGCGGCGGTCGGGACGTACTCGGTTCAAATTCAAACGAAGCGACAAGGCAAGTGGCGCCGAGTCGCGGCGACGAGCTATCGTGTTGCAGAGTATCGGCCGCCCGAGTTTCTCGTGGACTTGAGTGCGCCGGAGCTTACACGTCTTCCTGGCGACAAGTTCACGGCCACCGCATCGGCGCGATACCTGTTCGGCGCGCCAATGGGCCGCGCAGTGATCGATTGGATGGCGCGACAGACGCCCGTGTCTGCATGGGCGTTAGAAATTCCGGGCACGGACGGCTGGTACCTCGGCGACTCGGGTTCGTGGTGGGAAGACGAACAGCCTGTGCAGGCAGACGTGTTCTCGAGCAGGACGGATACGCTCGACGCGCGCGGGACAGGCTCGTTCTCTGTCGTGCTGCCTCCCTCGCCGAAGGGTCGCGCATCTCGTGTGACCGTCGAGGCGACCGTCACCGACATCAATCGCCAAGTCGTCGGCACGAGCACGACGACGATGGTGCATCCCGCGGAGTTCTACATTGCCGCGAAATCACCGGGCGATTCCTGGTTCTGGAAGGCGGGCACCGCGCAATCGATCGTCATGATGGCAGTGCGTCCCGACGGACAGAAGGTCGCCGGTGTGCGAGTAGAGGGAACGGTCGTACTTCGCGAATGGCATCGCGTGCGTCGCGAGCGCGATGGTGTGTCTGAGCTTGTTGGCGAATGGGTGTCGGACACGATTGCCCGATGCGCTGTCACCACCACGACGTCCCAAGTGCCATGCACGTTCACTCCCAAGGCAGGCGGCTCGTACACGGTGGCGTTGAGCGCGACTGATCGTAAAGGACACGTCGCGAGGACAACGCTCCAGCGATGGGCATCGGGCGAAGGGTGGGTGCCGTGGAGCGACGAGACGCAATTCAAGATGGATGTGATTCCCGATCGCACGCGCTACGCCGTTGGCGACACTGCCACGATCATGTTCGCGTCGCCATTCACGGGCGCGGAGGCATGGATCACCGTCGAGCGGGAAGGGTTGATCGAACAGCGCAGGCTGCGCATTACGTCGGGCTCGACGACGCTCAAGTTTCCGATCACGGAAGCGTGGGCGCCAAATGCCTTCGTCTCGATTCTTGTCGCACGCGGCCGCAGCGCCAAGCCCGGTTATCTCGACGACCTTGGCCGACCCACCATTCGCGTTGGCTACGCAGAGCTGCGCGTGACGCCTGAGGTTAAGCGACTCACCATCGCCGTGAATGCGGAGAAGAAGGAGTATCGTCCAGCAGATACTGCGCGCGTTCGTGTGAGTGTGCGCGACAAGCAGGGCCGAGGAGCGAAGAGCGAAGTCACGCTGTGGGCGGTGGATGAGGGCGTGCTGGCGTTGACTGGCTATAAGACTCCCGATCCTCTCGACATCATGTATCGAGAGCGCGGGCTCGGCATGCGTCTCGCCAGCAACATGACGTCAGTCGCGCCGCAGGTGCCCGAAGGCGAGAAAGGCTGGAGAAATCCCGGTGGCGGCGGCGGCGTCGCGGGCGCTGATATTCTTCGTTCACGCTTCAAGACGACGGCGTTCTTCATCGGCTCCGTGCTGACCGACGCGCAGGGAAACGCCGTCGCGACAGCCGTGCTCCCGGATAACATCACGACGTTCAGGATCATGGCGGTGGCAGTCACAACCGGCGATCGCTACGGCAAGGGCGAGTCGAAAATGCTGGTCACTCGGCCCCTCCTCGCGCGCCAGGCCCTGCCACGATTCGTGCGCCCAGGCGACGCGTTCACTGCGGGCGCGGTGATCAATCGTCGCGATGGTGCGGCCGTGAACGTCAAGGTTCGCGCCGAGGCAACGGGTGCAACGCTCCGTGGAGAACGAGAGCAGACAGTCATGCTCGCCGCGCAACGTGGCACTGAGGTGCGCTTTCCATTCCAGGCAACACGAGTGGACAGCGCGTCGTTCCGCTTCGATGTCTCGGACGACAAGAATGCGGACGCGGTGCGCGTCGCCATTCCGGTAAAGCCAGATCACCATCCGGTGGTGCACACGTTAGCTGGCGTGTTGCACGACACTGCGTCGGTTGATCTTGCGCTTCCTTCAGGGATGGATCTCGATCGATCGCGCTTGACGCTGAGCATTGGCGTTTCGCCACTCGCGACGATTCGCGGTATGGGACGTTCGCTGCACGTCTATCCGTACTATTGCTCCGAGCAGGTCATCAGCAGCGCGGTGCCGATCATCGCGCTGTTCCGCGCGCAAAAGCAACGCGGCGGCGAACTGCTCAAGGGAAATCCACGCGCCGACATGGCGCGCGCTGTCGAAATGCTCAGTGGCCGTCAGCGTGAGGACGGCGGAATCGGCTACTGGTCGTCGACGGATTGGACGAGCGCATGGTTGAGCGCGTATGCGGGCCTCGTGATGCTCGACGCGCGCGATGCGGGCGCCAACGTAAAGGTTGACACGCTCGTGCTGCACCGATTGGCTGAGTATCTCACGACGAGCCTGCACGGCAAGGCGACCGTCGCGTTTACGCCGGTGGCACGTTGGACCGAGCGACGCGACCTGCAACTCGGAGAAAAGGTGGCGTCCGTCGACTTCCTGAGCCGCTATGGACGTCCCGACATCGCCGCCGAGAACGAGTTGATTCGCTCGGCCGCGCAGCTCACGGTGGAGGACAGGGCACGTCTTGCCGAGGTGCTTGTCCGTCGTCGTCAGCTTCCGGCGGCGCGCCGGTTGATGGAGCCAACGTGGGCGCTCGTGCGCCTGGAAGGACGTCGCGCCGTGCTCCCTGATTCAGTGAAGACGGACTTCTATTTCGGTTCGAGAATTCGACCGGTCGCGCGCATCCTCATCGCGACGCTGGCGATTGATCCGACGCATGCGCTCGTCGGGCCACTCGCCGAAGCGATCGTCCAGCAAAGGCGCGCCGAGCAGTCCGATTGGATGTGGAATACGCAGGACTATGCGTCTGCGATCAGTGCGCTGGCCGCGCTCGATCGGCTACAGCGCTCGCAAGGCGAACGGATCGTGCGCGCGCGCGTGGGGAATCACGTCCTTGTGCAGGGAGGCACTGCGGCGCAGAGCGCGTTGCGTGACTCGAGCATCGCGTTGAGCGGGGTGCTTGCCGCGGCGGCCACGAGTGCACAGACGCTGCGGCTGTCGCTCGACGCGGGGGCAGGGACTGGAGCCGTGTACTACTACCTGTCCGTTACGGAAGTCCCCGCGAAGCCACCAGTGACACCGGAAGATCGCGGCATTCAAGTTGAGCGATGGTACGAGCGTCTAAATGGTGGCGCTCCGATATCGAGCATTGCGGAAGGAGAGCTCGTTCGCGTGCGCCTGCGCGTGACGGTTCCGTCGATGCGTTATTTCGTGGTGCTCGACGATGCACTTCCCGCTGGTCTCGAGGCGGTGGACTTGAGTCTCCGCACCGCGTCGGCAAATCCTGGTCCGGGCGTCGTGGCGCGAGAGGAGAATGCAGACCACGAAGAGCGGGAAGCCATGAATTGGTTTGGCCGCTGGGATTCAGGATGGTGGTCTGCGTTCGATCACCGCGAGATTCGCGACGATCGTGTTGTGTACTCAGCGAACCTGCTGTGGGGCGGCACGTACACGGCGACGTACATCGCGCGTGCCACGACGCCCGGCACATTCATCAGGCCGCCCGCGCATGCTGAAGAGATGTACAATCCGGCGGTGAACGGTCGCAGTGATGGCGGCACATTCGTCGTTACGGCAAAGGCCGGAGGCGGGAAGTGAAGCGAGTGGTTCGCGCTCTGGCCATCGTTGCGTCGATGGCTACTGCTACCATCGTGATGTGTGCGATCTGGATTGCGCTCCCCATTCCAGCGAGCGTGATGGCGCGCGCGAACTCGCGGGCGCTCACGATTGTCGATCGCCACGGCGTGCCGCTGCGCTCGACGCGCTCCGCCGATGGAAGCCAGAAGCGGTGGATCGCGTACGAGCGAATCGATCCTGACCTGATCAACGCGTTTGTCGCCGTCGAGGATCACCGGTTCTGGGATCATCACGGCATCGACGCGCGCGCCATCGCTCGTGCGACGCGAGACAACCTGAACGCCAGCAAGGTCACCTCCGGCGCATCCACGATCACCATGCAACTCGCTCGGCTGCTCCACTCCACGCCTCGGCGTTGGGATGGCAAGGTGTCGCAAGCGATGTGGGCGCTGCGGCTCGAGGCGCATCTCAGCAAGCAGCAGATCCTCGAGCAATACCTGAATCGCGTGCAGCTCGGTCAGGCGACGGTGGGTGTTGGTGCGGCGAGTGCGTTGTACTTCAATGCGTCGGCGTCGGAGCTGAGTCTTGGGCAGGCGGCAACGCTCGCCGGCATTGCCCACGCGCCGTCCCGCGAGAACCCGTATACGTCGCCCAGGCGCGCGAGTGTGCGTCGAGCGTTTGCGTTGCGTCGCATGCGTGGGTTGGGCTATGCGTCGCGCGAGGACGTAGGACGCGTTCGTGATGAATCGCTGCGGACGCCGTTGCTCACGCCACCATTTCTTGCGCCGCATTTCACGTCGCGCGTGCTGTCGTGGGTGTCGGAAGAACAGATCCTTCGACTCCCTTCGGTCGCTCAGGATGACAAGGTCGTCTCGTCACTCGATCTCGATTTACAGACGGCCATTGAATCCGAGGTGCGGCACACCGTGGACATGCTGCGCGATCCCGGCGTGGAGCACGCCGCCGCTGTCGTCCTCGATAACGAAACCGGCGAGGTCCTCGCGTGGGTTGGCTCGCCGAACTTCTGGGCGCAGGAAGACGGGCAAACGGACATGGTCGTGTCCGCACGCCAGCCCGGGTCGGCGCTGAAGCCGTTTCTCTACGGCATGGCGCTCGATCGCGGGTTTACCGCCGCCAGCGTGCTTCCTGATTTGCCGAAAGCATTTGCGACGGCAACCGGCAGTTACAGCCCGCGCAACTATGATCGCACATTTCGTGGTCCGGTTCGCGCGCGCGAGGCACTCGCGAGCTCCTACAACGTCCCTGCGGTACATCTCGCCGCCCGCCTCGGTGCCGGAAGCCTGTTGCAGACACTTCGGCTCGCCGGGTTCGAATCGCTGCAACGGGATGCCGAGTTTTACGGGCTTGGTCTTGCGCTTGGGAATGGCGACGTAACGCTCATCGAGCTGGCTAACGGGTATCGTGCGCTGGCGAGCGGAGGCGAGTGGCGGCCGTGGACGTGGCATCTAACGCCACGTGGATCCGCGAACGTCGCTGGCGCGGAGCGCGGCCGTCGCGTCATCTCACCAATGGCCAGCGCCATTCTGCTCGACATGCTGAGCGATGCCGACGCGCGCATCCCGGGGTTCGGCTTGAGTACGCCGTTCGACTTTCCATTTCCGGTAGCGGTCAAGACGGGGACAAGCCGTCATTTCACCGACAATTGGGCGGTCGCAACCACGCGTGGATTTACCGTGGCCGTGTGGGCTGGCAACTTCAACGGTCGGCCCATGCAGGGCGTGAGTGGAGTCACGGGTGCCGGGCCGTTGCTTCACCGCGCGGTGATGGAAACCGCGAAGCGCGTAGCACCTGGTCATTTTACAACGCCCGCCGAAGCGGGGGCTGTTGCGGAGCGTGTGTGCAGGCTATCTGGTTTACGCGCGACGGGGGAGTGTGCGCAACTCACGGAGTGGTTTGCCCCAGGCACCGCTCCGACCGCGACCGATGACTGGGAACTCGGCGGCCGCATCACGTTGCCGGCTGAGTACGCAGATTGGGCTCGACAGCGTTCGCTGCCGACTGACGGTGGCGTAACGCTTGCGGCGGTGGGTCAGGAGTCACGGGAGGCGGTGACGCCTGCGCCTTCGGCTACTCTTCCCACTGGCATCATGGCTGGGCACGACGCGCACTTTCAGATCACGTCGCCGCGCGATGGTGACCGGTACGCAATTCCAGCGGGCGTCGAATCGAAGTATGCGACGATCTCACTGCGGACGAATCGCGCTGGTCGCGCGAACGTGAAGTGGTTGGTGGATGGCAAGTCGTACGGGAACGAGCGGTGGCCGCTCGCGGAGGGGACACACGTGTTCCGCGCGCTGTCGGCGCGTGGGGAAAACGCCGAGGTTCGGGTGTTCGTGGGACGCTAGATAAATCAAATGACTAGCTTTTTTGCTCGGCTCCGCTCCGCCCTGCTTGGTGGCTCCTCCGCCACGATCGAGCACTTCGTCGTGCGCGGATTTCGCGTGGTCGTCGAGAACTCGCGGCCAGACATCACGACACCATCGGTGATTCAACGGCTCGACGAAGCGCTCGCCCTCATCGACGCGTATCAGCCGTGGCGACTTGCGCACATGCGGCGCGACTTGCAGCAGTTCTGGATCGTGCGCTATCCCTGTCGTGGAGCGTACTTCTCTGAGACTCGCACCTGCATGACGGAGCTCACCTTTCTAGCGCGGACGGACATCACCGCGGCGCCGGTGGCCTCGTCGATGCTGCACGAGGGTATGCATGCGCGCATCCATGCGATGGGCGTGCAGCCGCCGTCACGCGATCCAGCGCGTGAGGAACGTATCTGCCGGCGCGCGGAGTTGGACTTTGGTCGTGCATTGCCGTCGGACCTTGGTGCGCCTGTTGTCGCGCGTGCCGAGGCGAGCCTGGAGATGACGGACGAAGATGTCGCGCCGGAAATCGACTGGCAGGAAGCGAAGAGTCGGCAGGACGCGATCGATAAGCTGTCGTCCTGAGCAAAGCGAACGACCGCGCGCTGTTACGCGGCGCGAGGTGCAGATCCTTCGACTCGCTGCGCTCGCTCAGGATGACAACTCGCTGCGCTCGTGCGGGATGACAGCTCGGCTCAGGACGACAAGGCGCTACGCTCGCTCAGGATGACAGCTTAGTAGCCCGCCGCCCCCGCGTCCGCATCACGGGGATCTGGCGCACCAACGCGCGCGCCGGACTTGGCGACCAGTATCGAGTGCGCCGTCCCTTGCCCGCCGCCAAGCTTCAACTTGTACCCCATCGCTTGCAGCGCCGCGACCGTCGCCGGCGGAAGACCATCCTTCTCCACAGCGATGACGTCCGGCAACCACTGGTGATGGAAGCGCGGGGCACTCACCGCATCCTGAATACTCATCCCGCCATCTGCGACATTGAGCACGACCTGCAGCACGGTGTTGATGATCGTGCGGCCGCCCGGGCTTCCCACCACTGCGAACAACTTGCCGTCCCTCGTGACAATGCTCGGTGTCATGCTCGACAACATGCGCTTGCCCGGACGCGCAAGATTCGGCTCCGTTCCGATCAATCCAGTGGTATCTGTAAGACCAGGTTTGCCGTTGAAGTCACCCATCTCATTGTTGAGCAGGAACCCCGCGCCCGGCACCACCGCGCCGACTCCATAGCCATTCTCCAGCGTGTACGTCACGGACACCGCCATGCCATCCGCATCCACCACCGAATAATGCGTCGTCTGGTCGCTCTCATGCCGCTCGGCAATCTGCGTCGGCAATGACGGCGTCGCGCGATCGTCGAGAATCGTCTTGCGCAATTCGGCAGCGTATGTCTTGCTCGTCAGCCGTTCGATGGGCGGCTTGGTGAAGTCCGGGTCGCCGAGGTAACGCGCGCGGTCGAGGAAGGCGCGACGCATTGCTTCGACGACGAGATGCACGTAGCGCGGCGAGTTGTGGCCAGCCGCCGCAAGGTCGTAGCCCTCGAGGATGTTCAACATCTCCACCATCGCGACGCCACCCGAACTCGGCGGCGGCATGGAGATGACTTCGTATCCGCGGTAGGTGCCGCGGATTGGCGCGCGCTCTTTCGCCACGTAATGCGCGAGGTCGTCCTCCGTAATGAGACCGCCACCACGACGCATCTCGGCGGCCAGGAGGCGGGCCGTCTCGCCATGATAGAAGCCGTCCTCACCCTTGTCGCGAATACGAGTGAGTGTGTTGGCAAGATCCGGTTGGCGGAAACGATCCCCAACTGCGTACGGCTGGCCATTCTTGTAAAAGGCCGCGACGCTGGCGGGATAGACGCCGAGATATTTCATCGAGCCCGTGAGCGATCGCGCGAGACCCGGCGGCACGTCAAAGCCGTCGCTCGCAAGGCGGACCGCCGGATCGACGAGGCGCGTCCACTGCGCCTTGCCATACTTCCGATGCGCGAGGGCGAATCCGGCGACAGTACCCGGCACGCCCACCGACTTGTGACTGCGGTGATGAATGGTGCCAGAGTACGCGCCAGCCGAGTCGGTGAACATGTCCGGGGTCGCGGCACTCGGCGCCATCTCACGAAAGTCGATGGTCGTGGCGCGGCCATCCGGCAGGCGAATGACCATGAAGCCACCGCCACCAATGTTGCCTGCCACCGGATAGGTGACTGACAATGCAAATCCGGTCGCGATCGCGGCGTCGACCGCATTGCCTCCGGCGGCCAGCACATCGCGTCCAGCCTGGCTCGCGAAGGTGCTGGCGGAAACAACCATTCCGTGCTGCGCCGTGGCCGCGCGACCTGCGACAACCGCTGCTGGAGCGCCGGACCCTGTATGCGTCGACGAACACGCGGTAAGCAGGGCCAGCGCGGCGAGAGTGGCAACACGACGAGTGTACAGCATGACTACCTCTGGCGAAGGAAACGTGTCATAACGCACGCTCCGGCGGGATGACAAAACAGAAACTACCTCGCACCCTCGCTCACTGCACGCCGCAGGGCGCCCGCGCGAGGGACTTTGGAGCGGCAAAGCGGCTGATCGGCAGCAAACAACGTTCGTTTTCGCTCAGGTCACGGCAGGATAACGGGCAGGGAACGCCTCCTCGGTAGATCGGAGCACCGATCCTGAACGGCCGAGTAGCGGCCGTCCACTTTCCGTTC
>JBDTMO010000169.1:0-9484 GCA_039934235.1 bacterium
GCTCGACGTGGCCACGCGCGGCACGGTGTTGCTCGACGGCGCCGACATGTCGAAAATGAACGAGGACCAGCGCGCGCAGCTCCGCGGCGAGAAAGTGGGCTTCGTGTTTCAGAGCTTTCAGCTCATTCCGACGCTCACGGCGCTCGAAAACGTGCAGGTCCCGCTCGAACTCCGCGGCGACGACGGCGCACCAGCCCGCTCGCGTGAGCTGCTGGCCCGCGTAGGACTTGGCGATCGCGTGCACCACTTTCCCAACCAGCTGTCCGGGGGCGAGCAACAGCGTGTCGCAATCGCGCGTGCCTTCAGCAACGCGCCCCGCCTGCTCTTCGCCGACGAGCCAACGGGGAATCTCGACAGCGACACGGGCGCCCATATCGTCGAGTTACTCGAGGCACTCAATCGCGAGGCAGGCACGACAATCATTCTCGTTACGCACGACCTCGTGCTCGCCCACCGCGCGCAACGCATCATCAGGTTGGCAGATGGTGTCGTGGTCAGTGATACGCTGGTAAGCACTGAGCCCGTTCCCGACGCGGCGATCGCCTGATGAAATCCTCACAGCTGCTCGCGCTCGCCTGGCGCGAAAGCCGCACCGCTCGGCGACGGCTTCTCCTCTACATGTCGTCGATTTCGTTGGGTGTGGGCGCGCTCGTGGCGATCGATTCGTTTGCGAGCAACACACAACGTTCCGTTCGCGAGCAGTCGCGCGCGCTCCTCGGCGGCGACATCGCACTTTCGTCGCGCACGGCATACACCAAGCCCGTCGTTGCCGCGATTGATTCCATGCGGCGCGAAGGGATTGGCGTCACGGACGTGACGAGCTTTGCGTCGATGGCGCTGGTCCAGCGCAGTGGCTTGACTCGATTGGCGCAAATCCAGGCGGTAACGCCGGGCTATCCGTTTTACGGCGAAATCATCACCAAGCCGGCGGGCGAATGGGCGCACCTGCAAGATGGACGCGTCGCGCTCGTCGATCCGTCGCTGCTCATCGCGCTGAATGCGCATATCGGCGATACGCTCGCGCTAGGTTTTGCGCGGTTCATCATTGCCGGCACGCTGGTCAGTGTGCCGGGCGACGTCGGCGTCAGCACGACGATTGGACCACGCGTCTACATCCCCGCGAAATACCTCGACGAAACGTCGCTGTTGATGTTCGGCAGTCGCTCGGACCACAAGACGCTGCTCAAGCTACCGCCTGCCGTAACGCCGGCGAAGTTCATTTTCCGGTTCAAGAATCGACTGGAGAAGGATCAGGTCCGTTACCGCACTGCCGCGGAGACGGAGTTCAACCTCACACAGGCGATCGACCAACTTCGCGACTTCCTCAGTGTCATCGGATTGGTCGCACTCCTGCTCGGCGGCATTGGCGTGGCGAGCGGCGTCAACGCGTTCGTGATGCGGAAGATCGACACCGTCGCGATTCTGCGATGCCTTGGCGCAACGAGCCGGCAGGTTCTCACGATCTACTTGCTGCAGGCTGTGGCGATGGGCCTGCTCGGCGCGGCGATCGGCGCAGTCATCGGAATCGGTCTGCAGCTCGGACTGCCATACGTCCTCAAGGACTTTTTGCCGGTGGACGTACAAGTCACCATCGAACCAGTTGCACTATTGACAGGGCTGGTGGTCGGCGTGTGGGTGGCGCTCGTGTTTGCGCTCAAGCCGTTGATCGCGCTGCGCAATGTGAGCCCGTTGCAGACACTTCGGCGTGAGTCTGATTCTGCAGCGCTTCGCGGCGCCAAGTTCGATCCCCTTCGCGTCGCGGTCGCGCTGGTCATCGTGCTCAGCGTGGCCGCGCTGGGAATCGCGCGCGCAGAGAATCCGCTTCAGGGTCTCGGCTTTGCCGGCGCGATCACCGCAGCCGTCGGCCTCTTGTACGGCGCCGCCGCGTTGCTCAGCGCCGGTGCGCGCAAGGTTGTGCGACCGTCCTGGCCGTTCGTCCTGCGGCAAGGTGTCGCGAGCCTCTACCGGCCGGGCAACCAGACGCGCTCCGTCGTGTTGGCGCTTGGCTTTGGCGTGTTCCTCATGAGCACCGTCTATCAAGTGCAGGACAATCTCTTGCGCACCGTTGGCGTAAAGCTCGACGCGTCGAAGGCGAACGTGTTGTTCTTCGACGTGCAGGACGACCAGGGCGCACCACTCGACTCGATGATTCGCGCCGATGGTTACACGATTTCGCAGCGCGCCCCGATCGTGCCGATGAAGATCGTGGCGATCAACTCACTGGTTGGCGAGCAGCTGCTCAAGGGTGACACGACCTCGCAACCTGATTCCGCGAGCGGTCGCGGCAGGGGCGGCGCCGGGCGTGGACGCGGCAGGGAGCGGTGGGTGTTGCGACGCGAGTTCCGCGCAACGTATCGCGATTCCCTGATGCCGTCCGAGAAGGTGACGAGCGGACGCTTTCCACTTGGGGGAAGCCGCGCGGACCTCTTACCCGAGGTGTCACTCGACGCCGAGGTCGCGAAGTCGCTCCTCGTGGGCATTCACGACACGATCACGTGGGACGTGCAGGGCGTGCGCGTAAAGACGCGCGTGACGAGCTTGCGCGAGGTGAACTGGACGCGCTTCGAGCCCAATTTCTTCGCGGTGTTCGAGACCCGTGCGCTTGCCAAGGCGCCCAAACAATTCGTGATCCTCGCGGACGTGCGTGGCGAGGGTGCTGTCGCGCGACTCCAGCGCGATGTCATCACGAAGTTTCCGAACGTGGCCAGTCTCGACCTGACGCTCGTTCAGCAAACGATAGGCAAAGTGCTTGATAAGGTTACTACGGCGATTCGCTTCATGGCGGGGCTGAGCCTTGCCCTCGGCATTCCGGTGTTGTTCAGCGCGGTGAGTGCGACGCGTCGTGAGCGCCTGCGCGAAGGTGTGTTGCTCAAGGTGCTTGGCGCGACACGCCGGCAGGTGGGCCGCGTGATGCTCGCGGAGTACATGCTGTTAGGCTCGCTCGGCAGCCTGGCCGGCGCGCTCCTCAGTATCGCAGGCGCGTGGGGGCTGATGCACTTCGTTTTCAAGCAGCCGTTCGTGCCCGCCATGCTGCCGGCGTCGCTGGTGGCGCTGTTAATGATCGCGATCGCAGTGTCGATCGGGATGCTCACGGGCCGAGAAGTGTTCCGCGAGACACCGATGGCGGCGCTCAGGGAAGCGTAACGAACCTGGGTGAACGGTGAACGGTGAACGGTAAAACGGAATGAGGGCTACAGATCGGTAGAAGCTACGGTTGGGCAGCGACGACCGACGACAGTCCTCCGCTCTGCTTGCTGACTCCAGCAGCGCAGGCGAGAAAAAGTCCTGTCGTGAACGCCAGAATCAGGCGTTGCACGGTCGGTGTGAGTTTCGGCATCTAAGAGGGCGCAGCAGTCGGAGGGATGGCAGCCACGTAGGGCGTACTGCCTTGTAACAATTGACGATGAATGGAGGGTGGCGTCACGAGCCTGGGTGCAGATCCTTCGACTCGCTTCGCTCGCTCAGGATGACAGGAACTCGTTCGCTATCTCAGGATGACAGGAACTCTTTCGCTATCTCAGGATGACAGCGAGTTTCTTCGTTCGTTAAGTAGGACCGGGGGATTACAGCGTTCCGTCACGCCCCGCTTCGATCCACTTCTCCATTGCACGGAGAAGCAACGATTCATCAACGATTGGCTTGGTGATGTAATCGTTGAAACCGGCGGAGAGATACTTCTCCCGGTCGCCGGCCATCGCATGCGCGGTGAGCGCAATCACGGGGAGACGCTTGAGCTGATCGTCGGCGCGGATGCGCGCAAGGATCTCGTTGCCGTCCATTCCGGGCAATGAGATGTCGAGCAACACGAGATCGGGAAGTTGCGCGGCGAGGCCAGCGAGCGCATCTACGCCGTTCTCATATTCCACGACGTCGTACAAGCCGTCGAGGATTGCCTGAAGCAAGAGCCGGTTGTCGGCATTGTCTTCAACGACCGCGACAGTATTCATGGAGCCTCCACATTGCGAGCGCGCTCGAGCCAGTCCTGAACGCGGGGGAATTCTTCTTCAAGATCCTGCACGATCTGGCCGACGGAGTCGAGCGAACCGGTATGCGCAATATGCTCGCCTCGCTCGCTGAGCCGCTGCATCCGCATTGCGCCAAGCTGTGCCGAGCTCGATTTGAGCGAGTGGAGGGCCATCTCGATCGCGCTCGCATCGCCGGCGTCGAATCCAGCGCGCGCCGCTCCGATGCGATCGGGCGCCGAGGCGAGGAACAGGGCAATCATTTCGCTGAGCAACTTGCCGCCGCCGAAGCGCTTGAGACGCTCCAACGCATCCGAATCGTTGGGCGGGAAATCGGTGTCGTTCGGTTCCGTCATGATACTCCGGCGCGTCGCAGCGCAGCCTTCACGCGCGCGAGAAAGCGTGGTGGATCGATGGGTTTGCGAATGTAATCATCGGCGCCTGCGTCCATGAGCTGCACTTCAGTGTCGTGCTCGTCTGATCCCGTAAGCACGATGACTGGAAGCATCGACGTCTGCATCTTGGCACGAAGCGCTTTCACGAGCTCATCACCACCGATACCGGGCATGCGAAGATCGGTGATGACCAGCGCGATATCGGCACCGCTCTCGATGATCGCCAGCGCTTCTGCACCATCGCGCGCCTGACGAACACGGTATCCGCTCGTCTCGAGAATCGAGGTGGCGAGATGCCGGAGCATCGGATCATCGTCGGCAAGGAGAATCGAAGGAGGTGGCGGCGCTGCAGCTGGCCCATCGTCCGCGGCCTCGCCAAGCACGCGCTCGATTTCCTCGAGCGTCGTCTCACCCTTTCGCACGTGATCGAGTGCGACTTCGCGCAGCGGACGCATCCCCTGCGTGATCGCGAGCCGCTGCAGTTGGACTGCCGTCGCACCGGCGGAAATCTGATCCTGAATGATCGGCGTGACGACGGCGACTTCCACGATGGGAATGCGGCCACGATAGCCGCTTTGGTTGCACTTGGGGCAACCGATCGCGCGATAGGCAGGCTGCAAACCAAACTGCGCGGCGAGTCGTACCTCGTTTTCCGTCAGCGGACCGATGATCGCTTCAACGCACTCGACGCAGGCGCGGCGGA
The DNA here is from genome assembly GCA_039934235.1 of bacterium. Classification (GTDB taxonomy): domain Bacteria; phylum Gemmatimonadota; class Gemmatimonadetes; order Gemmatimonadales; family Gemmatimonadaceae; genus AG11. The sequence continues at coordinate 5,061 of JBDTMO010000169.1, forward strand.
CGAGCCGCTGCGCCACGGAACCACGGAGTACGGAGGATATCGTCGTGCGATCGAGGCCGAGATCGCTCATGCGTGAAACGGCGCTCATGGCATCGTTCGTGTGCAACGTGGCAAGCACAAGGTGCCCAGTCGCCGCAGCCTGCGCCGCAACTTCGGACGTCTCGCCATCGCGAATTTCTCCCACGAATATGACGTCGGGATCCTGGCGCAAGATCGAGCGCAACGCTGACGCGAACGTCACATTGCGCTTTGTCTCGACCTGTATTTGCGTCACGCCCGCCAGTTCGTATTCAATTGGATCCTCGACCGTCATGACGTTGACTTCGCTCGTCGCAACATCGGAGAGCGCTGCGTATAGCGTCGTCGTCTTCCCTGATCCGGTTGGTCCGGTAACGACAACAATGCCGTCGCGATTCGCGATGAGCTGCCGGATGCGCTGCAGCTCGTACGGCTGCAGCCCGACGTCGGCAAGCGTTTTTGCCGTATCGGGCCGCAGGATGCGGATGACGGCCTTTTCTGCTTCGCGCGTGGGGACGGTCGAGATGCGCAAATCGTACGACTTGCTCAGCACCTGAATGCGTGCGCGCCCATCCTGCGGCCGCATGCGATCGGCGATGTCGAGCTTGCCGAGCACCTTGATGCGCGAGACGATGCGGCTGACCGCGGCAGCCGGCAGCGCCATGTGTTGGCGCATGACGCCGTCCACGCGAAAGCGGACGACACCACCCTTGATGCCCCCCGGCTCGATGTGAATGTCGCTCGCGCGCTGCACGACCGCATCGCTGAGGATGAGGTTCGCGAGCTTGACGAGCGGAGCAGAGTCAACGTCCGCCTGCGCCACTTGCTCCGGCTCCATGTCCTCGACGACGCGCACGGCATCGGCAAGTGTGGAGTCGGCCGCGTTCAGGAGGTTCTCGACAATGCGATCGGCGGAATAGCCGCCGTTCATGCGCTCCGTGATTGTGGAGGGAGCAGCGAGCTCGAAGACAATGCGGCGGCCGCTGGCGAATCCGAGGTCGCGCTCAGCCTCATAGTCGTTCGGATCACTCGAGGCGACGGTCAGTTCACGGTCGGTCTCGCGCAGGGCGAACACGCCGTGCTTCCGCGCGAGTTTTTCGGGAACGAGACGACCGGCCTTCGCCTGCACCTGGTCGAAGTCGGCAAGGGGGATGCGGAGCGTCGGCGCAACTTTCGCCGCCAAGGCGCTCTCCGACAGCCGCAGCTCGCGAGCGAGCTGTTCCCATGCGCTCGCGAGCGTCGCGTTCTGCGGAATGTTGGATGTGGTTGCACCAGGAATTCCTGCGCGCAACGCAGCGTTAGCCAGCCAGTGCATTAAGTCTGTCGTGCCGAGTGCAGGTCGATGCCGCCAATCATGAGTCTACGCCAATCATGAGTCTAATAGTGTCGGCATGTCGACGAGAAAGCATCATTCCGCCGGTGGAAGTACACCGACTGGAAGACTCTGCCGGTCGCGCAGATAGCCGTCGCCGAGCTGCCCGCTGGACCCAAGCCCCCAGCAGAGAATGGCCGTGCTCAGCGTCACGCCGCAGGTGTGGTTGCCGATACCGGTAGCGACAGACGCGAATCGCTGCTGCCCAAACACGGCGATCGGATGCCTGCTGCACTCGAGTCCGGCGTCACCGCAGTGCTCACCCGGACGCGGAACGCCAAGCTGGCCGAAGCTGTTGTTGCCCCAGCAGAATGCCCGTCCGTCGAGCGCTGTCGCGCATGTCTGGATGATCCCGCTGCTCACGCCGGTAAAGCGCTCACCGGACGCAACGGCGGTTGGCGTCGCCGTGCCTGTCGTGTTGCCGAGTCCAAGCTGCGCAAAGCCGTTCGCCTCCCAACAGTACGGAATGCCGTCGATCGACAGCGCGCAGAGCGAGGAGACGGTGACGGAGAGATCGCGCACCGCTGGAAGTCCGACGATACGATGTGGCAGGAGACGCTGATGGAAGTAGTCGACATTTCCGTCGGCCGATTCCCATTCGATTCCCCAGCACCAGAGCCCGCCGTCGAGCGCAATCGCGCAACTGCGTAAGCGTCCTGAGTTGACCCGGACGAAGCGTTCCGAGCTGGCAATGGGTGCGGGGACGACAGTGGTCATGGTGTCGCCGCGCCCGAGTGCGCCCTGCGTGCCCTCTCCCCAGCAGTACACGACGCCATTCGTGCGGACGGCGCAGGTTTGCGTCGTACCGGCACCCACATCCAGAAACTGATACTCCGGCATCACGGCCGTGGGAGTCCTCACGTAGGGCTCGGCCTGGACTCCGGCTTGGGACTGCAAGTTTTCTCCCCAGCAGAAGAGCGCGCGATTTACCGTAATCGCGCAGGTGTGGCGATCGCCCGCGCTGACGCTGAGAAAGCGCAGCGATGGCGCGACCGCGCGCGGACCGCCTTCGCACGCGGAGCGGCCGCAGTGTCCCCGCGCTTCGCCAACGCCGAGTTGTCCGCTCGCATTGCTGCCCCAGCAGTACAGCGCACCGTCGAGCCGTATCCCGCATGTGTGGCCGCCGCCGACGGACACGGCGCTCCACCCCCGTGAACTCTCTGGCACCACGACGGCCCGATCGACATAGACAAAGAGATCGGGCGCAGTCGGCGTGTCGCATGCCAGGGATCCGATCAAGAGCAGGGTGACACTGCGGACGAGCGACGTCACGCGTTCATCGACCGGTCATCCGCGCATTCCATGGCATCGCGCCGTGCGCGTCCGAATCGACCGCATCCGGCTCCGACGCTCCGGCACCGTACGCAAACTCTTCCGCATTCCGGATGGAGCCAGACGGCCGCTCGTGGCGCACCGGGGGCCGAGCCGCGGAGTCGAAGAGGATACTGAAGGTGGAACCCATTCCGTCGTTGCTCACGACAGTAAGACCGAAGCCGAGCCGTTCACAGATTGATTTCGAAATGGAAAGACCGAGGCCCGTTCCGCCGAAACGACGCGAAATCGTGTTCTCACCCTGCTCGAACGCACCAAAGATGGCAGCCTGTCGAGAGGGCGGCACACCAGTGCCTTCGTCGATGACGTCGAGCCGCCACGCGCGCGTACCAGTTCCATCTGCGAGGAGACGCACGAGCACAGTGCCCTTCTCCGTGAACTTGATCGCGTTGCCCAGCAGGTTCGTCACTACCTGGCGCAGCTTGTCGGTATCCGTTCGCAGTGGTTCCAGGGACGCAGGCACGTCCAGCACGAGCTCGACGTCGCCACCAACCATCATTCCGGCAAAGGAGTCGGCGGTTTCGCGCACGAGCGAGGGCAGGTCTACCGGCGCGATTAGCACCTCCATGCGGCCCGACTCCACTTTCGCGAGGTCGAGGATGTCGTTGATGATCGTGAGCAGCTGAATGCCATTCGACTCGATGCGCGCGAGATACGACAACTCCGTGGCTTCGAGCACCCCGCGCTTGTTGCGTTGCAATACTTTGGAAAATCCGATGATCGAATTGAGCGGGGTGCGCAGCTCGTGGCTCATGCGCGCCAGGAAATCGCTCTTCGCTCGGCTGGCTGACTCGGCTTCATCGCGAGCACGCTCGAGGGAGGCGGCTGCGCGCGCACGCGACCGTTCGTCGCGTGCCGACATTGCGACCGCGAAGGCCGCAATCGCCAACGTCACCAGCACGCCCAGCGTGATGACGAGTCCTACGCGATCGAGCTCGGTGGCCGCGATCGAGCGGCGGTCGCCGAGCCGGCCGAGCTCCGCGTCGCGCAAGCTGCCGATGTCCGCTCGGATGGAATCCATCACGCCACGACCACGCGCTGTCCTCGCGATGTCCATCGCGCTCGATCGCTCATTCGCATTCCACGCGGCGATCGTTTCGGCGAGCTCGTGTTGCCGGCGATTCATCAGCCCGAGGATGTGCGCCACCCGCGGCGATTCGTCGTCCAGCGCAGCACCGTGCAGGTCAGCGGCAACCCGGGGCAACCCGGAGACCGCATTCCGATACGTTCTGAGCGAGCTGGAATCGCCGAACAGCAAGTAGCCGCGCTGCCCGCTCTCCGCCTGCGTCATTGATTCGACGACTCCAGACAGCGCCGCAATCACCGCTGACGAATGGCGTTCGGCAATGGCGGCATCGTGCATTTGGCGGACGCCACGATATGCCGCGCCACCGATGCCCAGGAGGAGTAGCAAGGCGAGCGCGAAGCCGAAGCGCACTTTCCGTTGAGCGCTGATTGGCATGCGAGATCAAGGGGAACGGCGGCATCCGCCGGGCGCGGGAAGATGGCGCTCAGGAAAACTCGACGTCGTGCGATCGCGGCGCTACCCTAGATGATGCGTTCGACCGCGGGCACATGGCGGGATGACGGGAACTCGCGTCGGTTGGTCAGTAACACAGCATGGTGCAGATCCTTCGACTCGCTCCGCTCGCTCAGGATGACAACGCGGGTGCAGATCCTTCGACTCGCTCCGCTCGCTCAG
>JBDTMO010000170.1:0-9406 GCA_039934235.1 bacterium
TTGTGCATCACCTCGACCTGCTCTCCGAAGAGCCAGCGCCTTCCGGCGCCTTGACGAGCTCATTCAATAAGCGCGCTGCCGCAGTGTCAGGTTCGCGGCGAGTTGTTCGAGAAGCGTGAAAAACTGCTCGTCCGCGGGGATCAGTCGCATCTATACCACCGTTGTGATGAGATGAATGGGCTGCTGGCAGAGCAGCCGTCGCTCCGGCGCCGGCCCGCGCGACGCGTGTTGCAGGCATGCGCCGGCGCCGCAGACCTGGCAAACACCCACCGCCTCACGCATGTCGAAGCGTGTTCCATCCGGGCCCGGTGTCTCGGTACACGGGAGACACCTCATGCCCTTACACCGGCAGGAACAGTTTCCGATGCGAAGAAACGTCGGCGGGCCCAGAGCGACACGTACACGAGGCCGATCAGCGCCGGCACCTCGATGAGCGGCCCCACCACCGCGGCCAGCGCTTCTCCCGAGCCGATCCCGAACGTCGCGACGGCCACCGCGATCGCCAGCTCGAAGTTGTTCCCGGCCGCGGTGAACGATAGCGATGCCGTCGCCTCGTAGCTGAAGCCGAGACGGCGCGCCAGCCAGAAGGCCGTCGTGAACATCACGGCGAAGTAGACGAGCAAGGGCAACGCGATGCGCAGCACGTCCAACGGCAGCTCGAGAATGCGATGCCCCTGCATCGCGAACATCAGCACGATCGTGTAGAGCAAGCCCAGGAGCGCGGTCGGCCCGATCTTCGGGATGAACGTGTTGTCGTACCAGTCATTGCCCTTGCGGGCACTCAGCATCTTCCGCGTCACGAACCCGGCGACGAGCGGAACGCCGAGAAAGATGCCGACGCTGCGTGCAATCTGCCCCATCGAGACATGCAGCGACGTGGTGTCCGCGCCGAACCACTGCGGCACCACTGTCAGGAAAAGCCACCCGAGCACCGAGTAGGTGAGAATCTGGAACACGGAGTTCAGCGCCACCAGCACCGCCGCTAACTCCCCCGAGCCACAGGCCAATGAGTTCCAGATCAAGACCATCGCGATGCATCGCGCGAGCCCGATCAGCACCAGACCGTTGCGGTACGCCGGCAGGTCAGGCAGGAAGAGCCATGCAAGACCGAGCATGATCAGTGGACCGAGCAGCCAGTTCAGGAAGAGCGACGTCCCGAGGAGCTTCGTGTCCCGCACGTGGGCTCCGATCGACTCGTAGCGCACCTTCGCGAGCACGGGATACATCATCCACAGCAACCCGATGGCGATCGGCACGGATACGCCGGCCATCTGCACCCGGTCGAGCGCAGCGCCGAGATCGGGGTAGACCTTGCCAAGAAGAATGCCGACGGCCATCGCCGCGAAGATCCAGACCGGCAGGAACCGATCGAGCGTCGAAAGCCGCTTCAGGATCGGCGTGCTGTCATCCGAAGTGGCGTCGTACGGATCAGCGTGCACGGGGAGTGTCATGTCGAGAACTCGAACAAACGTGTCATGGCGAAACCGATGATGGCCCGGAAGGCTGACCGCCGGTGCGCAGGAAGTCCGCGAATTCGTCGGGCAGGTCACTCGCGATGATCGCCTGCGCTGTCTGCTCGACGTCGTACTCGACACGCACGAACTCGATAAGCATCCCGACTTCGGCGACTTCGAGCAGCACGTAACCGGCGCGCGCGTCACCATCCTTGGGGCGTCCCACGCTCCCCGTGTTCACGAAGTGGATGCCGGCAATCTGCCGGTGCCACGGCTTGTGCGTGTGGCCGAATGCGATGAGGTCGCCTGCCTTCGCGCCCAGCTTCTCGGCCATCGTCGAGAGGAACTCGTCCGAGCGGTCTTCGGTGAGGTAGACCGTATTCAGGACGTTGTTGCCATGTAGCAAGCGAATGGTGGGGCCGGCCTGATGCCCACCGAAGGGCCGAACGTCGAGGCGAAACGGCAGGCCGCCCAGATAGCGCTTGGTGTCGTCCGACGTGTTCGCAAGTGTCCAGGTGAAGGACTTATGCGCGAGCTCCTCCTGATGCGGGTTCTCGCTGCGGCAGCCGCAGTGCTTGTAGTGCGTCGCGACGGTCGTGTCGTAGTTGCCGGACACGCCCCCGATCTCGGCGGAGCGAAGTCGCGAGACCACCTCGTTCGGCCACGGGGCGTACCCCACCAGATCGCCGAGGTGGTAGACACCATCGACCGACCCGCGTGTCTCGACATCCCGAAGCACCGCCTCGAGCGCGGGTAGGTTGCCGTGTACGTCCGACAGCAGGACGAAGCGCATTACCGGTCTCCAGGTGTGGGAGAAGATTGCCTTGGCGGAAACGCCGCGGCTATTTCACGTAGTCGGTCCTCGAGCACCAGCTTTTCCAGGAGCTCTGGCCGCAGGGCGAGCATCAGGTCGATGCGCCAGGACAGCAGCGCGACGGTGTCGTCGAACGCATTGCGCCGCACCGTGTTCGGGACCGCTGATACCGCCCCAGTGCGCCGTGACCGGCCATGACGGCAGGTTCGCGCAGCTCTCGCGGGGACGCTCGCACAGGGTGATGACCATGTCCCACTTGCGATCGACGATGTGGTCGATCCCCTTCGGTCGCGCGTCGGCCCAGTCGATGCCGAGGGTCTTGAGTGCGGCAACAGCTTCCTCGCGGACCGTCGGCGCGGGATCGGTCCCCGCACTCGCGACCAGAAAGCGATCGCCACCCTTCCTGGTCAACGGGGCCTCCGCGATCTGGCTGCGCGCCGAGTTTCCGGTGCACAGGAACAGGACGCGGATCGGGTACTCGAGATGGTTGGTCCGTTCTACGTGCGCGGGCCCCTGAGAGTCGCCCTTCGTCATGCATCACCTCGGCGACTCAGCACGGATGCTCCGCTCGCGCCTGCACGCGCGCTTCCGCAAGGCGCCGCTCGTCATCGAGCGCACCGATGCCCAAGAAGCAGCTGCGAACGCAGTTGAGGAGGTTCTGGTGGACCGCATGCGCCGGTTCGGACAGGCGGTAGTGCGCGAACTTCCATTCGCGCGTCGCCTCGACGAGCCCCGCGCGCCGCAGGTACGCCAGGTGTCGCGAGACTGCGGGCTGGGGCAAGCCAAGGATCTCGACGATATCACATACGCAGAGCTCGCCCGCGGCGAGCACGCTCAGAATCCGGATGCGCGTCGGGTCGGCGAAGCCCTTGAACACCGCGTCGAGGTCGGCGACGGTGGGAGCGGTCAGGGTAGATGTCATGTGAGTGTGTAGTGCTTTTCCCGCTATCATATTCGCTTAGCGGAGTATAATGTGCCTATGCGGATATGATGTCAACCGTTTGTTACCACACTCCGACCGGACACCGCCATGGCGCGCACCCTGCCCTTGAACAACCCCGCCGACGTGATCGCCGAGGCGTCGGTCACCGTCAGCACAGTGACCGGAACCATCTCGGTCTACGACCCGGCGATGTGCTGCTCCACCGGCGTCTGCGGGCCGGGCGTGGACTCGAGCCTCATCGCCGCGGCGCGCGACCTGCGGTGGCTAGAGGCGCAGGGCGTCACGGTCGAGCGGTTCGGACTCTCTCAGGAGCCGGACGCCTTTGTGAAGCAGCCGAAGGTCACCGGCTTGATGCAGGCGTTCGGCGACGCAGCCCTGCCGGCCACACTGATCAACGGCGAGGTGTTCGCCTACGGCCGCTACCCGTCCCGCGAGGAGCTCGTCTCGGCGCTCCGCGCGGCGCCGGGCTCGGCCGCGCCTGCGTCGAGTTCCGACCAGAGCGGATGCTGCGCTCCCGGCTCCGGGTGTTGCTGACCGTCGCCTTTTCACCCTAGGGAGCACCATGATCGACCAACCGTATCCGTCGTTGCTGTCGGTGCCGCTCCATGACTGGAACGCACTGCGCACACACTTTCTGTTCTTCACCGGGAAGGGAGGCGTCGGCAAGACGTCGATAGCCAGCGCGACGGCGCTCCGACTCGCGGACGAGGGGCGCACAGTGCTCCTGGTCAGCACCGACCCGGCCTCGAATCTGGACGACGTGTTCGGGATGCAGGTCGGCACGGCGGCAACTCCGGTCCCTGGCGTCGCCGGACTCTCGGTCATGAACATCGACCCCGAAGCTGCCGCGGCCGCATATCGCGAGCGAATGGTTGGCCCCTACCGCGGCATCCTGCCGGCGACGGCCGTCCACAGCATGGAGGAGCAGCTCTCGGGCGCCTGCACCGTCGAGATCGCCGCGTTCAACGAGTTCACTGGGCTCCTCGCGGAGCGCGACGTCGTGGCACGCTACGATCACATCGTCTTCGACACGGCACCGACGGGGCACACCCTCCGCCTGCTCACGCTGCCGAGCGCGTGGACCGAGTTCATGGCGACGAATAGTACGGGCACCAGCTGCCTTGGGCCGCTCGCCGGCCTGGAGGCGCAGCGTGCGCAGTACGTGTCCACCGTCGAGGCGCTGGCCGATGGCGCGCGGACGACGCTCGTGCTGGTGAGCCGCCCTGATGACAGCGCGCTCCGCGAAGCCGCGCGTGCAGCGGGCGAACTCTCGGCGCTGGGAATCACCAATCAGCGCTTGATCCTCAACGGCGCGTTCACGGCGCCCCCTGGTGATGACGTCGTCGCGGCGGCCTTCGCCGCGCGGCAAACCGCGGCGCTCGCGGGCATGCCCGACGGTTTGCGGAGTGTTGCGACCACGGCAGTGCCCCTCGTCTCGATGGATCTTACCGGCATCGCGGCACTGCGCGCGCTCACGGGGACGATCCACGCCGCCTCGCGGACCGACCAGGCTGCTGAGGGGACCACCATCGCGACGTCAGAGCCATCGCTCGACGGCGACTCCGACCTCGCGTCCCTGGTCTCGTCGCTGGAAGCAGCAGGGCACGGTGTCATCATGACGATGGGCAAGGGAGGTGTCGGCAAGACGACGCTGGCGACCGCACTCGCGTTTGCTCTCGCCGAGCGGGGCCACGTCGTCCAGCTCACGACCACAGATCCCGCGGCGCAGCTGATCGAGACGGCCGGCGGCGACCGGCCACATGGCTTGACGGTGAGCCGTATCGACCCGGCAGTCGAGACCGCGCGCTACTCCGCCGAGATGATCGCCGCGGCGGGCGAGCTGGACGACGAGAACCGGGCGTTGCTCGAAGAGGACCTGCGGTCTCCATGTACCGAGGAGATCGCCGTCTTTCGCGCATTTGCACAGGTCGTCGACGAGGCGCGAGACAGCTTCGTCGTCCTCGATACCGCGCCCACGGGACACACCCTGCTGCTCCTCGACGCGGCGGAGAGCTATCACCGCGAGGTCGCCCGCTCCAGCGGTGCGGTGCCCGAAGCGGTGCGCGCCCTGCTCCCTCGGCTGCGCGATCCTCGGTTCACACGCATTCTGCTCGTGACGCTGGCCGAGGCGACGCCGGTGTTCGAGGCGAGCCGCCTGCAGGACGACCTGCGACGCGCTGGCATAGAGCCCTACGGCTGGGTGATCAATGCCAGCCTTGCGGCGAGTGGCACGACGCATCCCGTCCTCGCAGCGCGCGCGCGACTGGAAGGGCGGCAATTGCGCCGCGTACGCGAGCAGCTTGCGACGCAGAGCTGGATCGTGCCGTGGCGCGCCGAGCCCCTCGTCGGTGCGGAGGCATTGCTCGCGTTGACCGCAGACGCGGCGTGACAGCCGCCGGGCAGAAGCTGACATTCGCCGTGGCCGCGACGCGTGTCGATGCGCATGGCAGCACTGCTTCGTGCAAGGCGGCCACGATACGGCTCGACACAGACCTAGCGGGCACCCAGGACGCCTTCAACCCGGCGGAGCTCCTGCTGGCCGCGCTCGCGGCGTGCATGATCAAGGGCATCGAACGGGTTCAGCCGATGCTCAAGCTCGAGCTGCGCGGCGTAGAGGTGCACGTGCATGGCGTGCGACAGGATGTGCCGCCGAGGCTCGAGCAGATCACGTACGAGATCGTGGTGGAGAGCGACGAGTCCGACGCCCGGCTCGCCCTGCTGCATACGAACGTGAAGAAGTACGGCACGGTGTTCAATACGGTGATGCCCGGCACCTCGCTCAGTGGCGTGCTTCGGCGCGCCACCGCGCACGCGCACGATGGGGACGCGACGTGACACACGCCCATGACGTCGGACCGAACGCGTATGGTCGGTCCTTCGCGCTCGCCATCACGCTCAATGTCGGCTTCGTGCTGATCGAAGGGGTCTTCGGTTGGCGCTCCAGTTCCCTGGCTCTACTGGCCGATGCCGGCCACAACCTGACCGATGTGGCCGGGCTCGTCCTCGCCTGGGGCGGCATGCTCGCGGTAGGGCTGCGGCCCAACGGCAGGCACACCTACGGCTGGCAGCGCGCGTCGATTCTCGCGAGCTTCGCCAACGCGTTGCTGCTGCTGGTCGTGATGGGGACCTTGATCTGGGAAGCGCTGCATCGACTGCGTGCGCCCGTGCCCATCGAGGGTGCCACCGTCATGATCGTGGCGGCTCTCGGCGTCGTCGTGAACGGTGCGACTGCCCTGCTGTTCATGTCCGGCCGCAAGCGGGACCTCAACATTCGGGGCGCCTTCCTCCACATGGCGGCCGACGCGCTGGTGTCGCTGGGAGTGGTCGCTGCGGGCGCGCTCTACATCCGCACGCAGTGGCAGTGGCTCGATCCCGTGACGAGCCTCGTGGTCGCCGCGCTGGTGGTCCTGGGAACATGGTCCCTCTTTCGCCAATCCCTGCACCTCATGCTGGATGGCGTCCCGGACGCAATCGCGCTCGTAGAGGTCGACGCCTACCTGCGATCGCTGCCCGGCGTGGACGACGTCCACGACCTGCACGTCTGGGCGACGAGTACGTCGGGCACCGCGCTGACCGCACACCTCGTGATGTCGTCGGGCTATCCAGGATCCGAGTTCTTCGTCACGACGTCTTCGGCGCTGCATGATCGATTCGAGATCACGCATCCAACGATGCAAATCGAGACGGCCGCGCTCGACGATGATTGCGCGCCGCCCTCGGCGCGAACACCAAGCCGTCGGTCGGCGCCCGCGTAGCGGCTCACACCGCGGGCGAGTCGATGCGTAGATGACGGCGCCGTCGGCGGTGGAGTGGCTGGCGCTCCCGGCGTGAGACCTGCGTAGCCAATTGAATGCACACGCCAAGGAGTGGACGATGGATCGACGCGACTTTCTGCGGATCGCCGGAGCGTCCGGCGGCTTGGCGGCAGTCGGCTCCTTCGGGCTGCTGGCTGCGCGCCGCTCGGGCGTGCAGGCCGATGGCCTGATGCCCGGATCGCTCTACCGCCCCCCCATCGTGTCTTCGAAGGATCTCACGTTGACCGCCCGCACGACGACCTTCGAGATCGCACCCGGCGTGCACTCCCCGATTCTCTCGTGGGGCAATGGTCCGATCGGGCCGACGATCGAGGCTCGTGCGGGCCAGCGTGCGACCGTCACGATGCGCAACGAGTTGACCGAGCCGACGATCGCGCACTGGCATGGCCTCCGCCCGCCCGAGGCGGCAGATGGTCATCCGCGGCTGGCCGTGGGGCCCGGCGAGAGCTACGCGTACGATTTCGAGATCGAGGAACGAGCCGGACTCTATTGGTACCACTCCCACGCGCACAGCAGAACCGCGGCGCAGGTCTACCGCGGTCTCGCCGGGCTGTTCATCATCCGGGACGCCGCGGAGGATGCGCTGAACCTGCCGAGCGGCGAACGAGAACTGGCGCTGGTTCTCCAGGACAAGCGGCAGGACGCCTCGGGCCACCTTGTCTACGACCCAGCGGGACCGCAGCTCATGGAGGGGTTCCTGACGGAGACTCCATTCGTGAATGGCGTTCGCTTCCCGCGGGTCGAGGTGGATTCCGCCCTCTATCGGATCCGGATCCTCGGCGCGGCGAACGCGCGCATCTTCCGGGTGGCACTGTCCAACGGCGCGCCGCTGGTGCTGGTCGGTGTGGACGGCGGGCTGCTCGACATGCCCGTCCGGCTGCCGCACATAGAAATGGGCACCGGTGAGCGCGCCGACCTGCTCGTGGACTTCTCCGGGGTACCCGTCGGTACGATCATTCGCCTCCAGTCGAAGGGGTTCCCCAGCCCGTCGCGCGGCATGGGGATGATGATGCGCGGGGGCGGCCACCCGTTGAGAATTGCGGTCAGCCACCCGGTTGCCTGCCCGGCACTATACGATACCGAGAGAGCCAGCCCCACAATCGACGCTGGACCGCTGTTTGTGATTGAGACCGTCTGAGAAGCAGGGTTGCTGCCGCCAGCTATGCCGCTGAACACCGCGGATGTTGTTGACAGAACCATTGTCGGAATGCTTGGGCCGGCAATGTTCAGCGTGACCGGAAGATCTCGCGGAGAATTGGTGACACCAGGCGAGTTCGATGTCACGCTCAGAACCGCGTTGTATATCCCCACGGCGAGCGTGCCCGGGGTCGCGGTCAATCCGATGACGGCAGGCGCAGTCGCGCCAGATATCGTAGCATTCAGCCACCCTGTTGGTTGACCTTGCTGATAGTTGATCGTGGTAGCGAGCCCAGCTAGCGCCACAGTCCCGCTGTTGCTAATGCTCACCGACTGGCTGGGTGGATTGGTCCCGCCAGCCGTCCCGGAGAACACCGCCGATCCGGCCGACAAGACAATCGTAGGTGCCGTCCCGCCAGTACCGGTAGTCGATAGTTTCGTGGCGTCTACGATCCCACCACCGCACGAGACCCAAGTCGCGACTGCGCATAGGCACATGAGCGTTTGGCGCTTGGACGAGCTTGCGTCAGGGGGACGGTTGCTCCCATGCGCGAGTGCACCCAGCAGCGTAAACTCCGAGAGACGGTTCACGGTCGACATGGCGGGCTCCCGAAAACGATGACGCCGACACACTGGCAGAGCGCAAACATCGCGTGGCGCGGGCGGTATCGTCAAAGAGGACCGCGCGACCGGACAGATTTCTTTCACCTAGACCACCACCATCGCGCCGTTTGACGAACCAAATCGGCGTTCTCAGCTTCTGAAGGGCTGGCGCCGCTGGGTAGTATCCATCACCCGATCGAAAGACAGAGTGCCGTACACTGACGGATTTTTCGGCGCTCTTCAGCTAACACGGTTGACGCCGTAGGTCGCGCTGCAAATTGACCACGCCTGACACCGATTGGCTTAGGCCAACCGATAAGACGGGCTCATACGTGGGTCATATGAAGCATTGAAGGCAGTATATAACCGCGTACGGTGGTTAAGCGCAAATCAACCGTCGAATAGGAATGGGAGTCCACTATTCGCTGCAATGCGTTGGTTTCGCGGTTCGCGCGCCGTCGGATGTGTCACGAAATTACTGGCTGGCTTTTCGGCAGACAGCTATACGCCAGATGGGTCAACAGCACTGGCTGCGACGCGCGATCGATCTTGGTATGGCCGACGTGATTCGGGCGGTGCACTGACGTCGTGGTCCAAGGATTTAGATCGCCTCTTCACCCTAGGCGATAGAATGGCGATC
>JBDTMO010000171.1:0-9355 GCA_039934235.1 bacterium
CATGGCTGGCCGTTGAAAATGACGGGAGGCACGAAACCGCGAATCCACGGCTGCACGGCGTTCAGCTCGCTGTAGAAGTAGAGGAACACCATTGGTGCCTGCTCGAATGCGAGCTGGTCGGCCTGCGTGTAGAGTGCGATGCGCTTCGCTTCATCCTGTTCTCGTCGTGCCGAGTTGACGAGGCTATCGAATTGCGCGTTGCTGAAGTAGGACACGTTGCCACCGACGCCCTTGTTCGCGCTGTGGAGCAGCGGATACAGAAAGTTTTCCGCGTCCGGATAGTCAGCGTACCAATCCTTTACAAAGAGATCGGTTTGGCCCTTTCGTGCGGCCTCCCGCGCCGCGGCACTTTCGCGCTGGATGATCTTAACGCGAATGCCCGAGAGCCCAAGATATCCCTGTAGCGTCTCGGCGATACGCACGTAAATCGGATTCGTCGACGTCCAGAGTTCGACGTCGATGCCATTGGGGTAGCCGGCTTCGCGGAGCAACTGCTTGGCACGCAAGGTGTCGAACTGATAGCCAATGCGCGTCTTGACGCCGCCGGGAAGTTCAGGGGGAATGACGCCCGAGGCGAGCGCACCGCGACCGGCGATGAGATTGCGGACGAGGACGCGCCGGTCGATCGAATAGTTGAGTGCCTGCCGAACGCGGACATCTCTTAGGGGACCGCGCGTCGTGTTGATGGCGACGTACACCAACTCGAGCGACGGTGTGGAGTGCAGCAGCTTCTTGCGCTCGGCGTCTTCTTCCCAGCTTCGGATGTCGCCTTGCGGGATGATGAGTACGTCGACGTTGCCGCTTTCGAACTCCGCGACAGCCGTACTTGGCTCCGCGATGATGCGGGCCTTGAGTGAATCGGCCTTGGGGGCGCCGCCCCAGTATTTCGTGTTCGGCGCGAAGAGGAGATAATCGTCGTGCTTCCACTCGACGAGTTTCCACGGGCCGGTACCAACAGGATTTTCGCCGAAGTTGGCTGGGATGTTGTCGGGCGCGATGGACGCCACGGGCATGGCGAGCAACTTCGGGAAAATCGCGAACGGCTCGTTCAGGGTTACCACAATCGTGGAGTCGTTCGGTACGGCGAGTCCGTCGATATGGTTCGACTTTCCATCGGCGAATTCCTTTGCTCCCTTGATGGGATAGAGCGGCCAGCCGCGTCCTCCCTTCACCTTGGGGTCGAGCACACGTTGCCAGCTGAGTGCGACTTGTCGCGCGACGAATGGCGTTCCGTCGGTGAAGTGGACGCCGCGGCGCAGATGGAAGGTGTAGATGCTACCATCTGGCGAGACATCCCAACTTGTGGCGAGAGCGGGCTCGACCCTCGCATCGGGGGTGAATCTGGTGAGGCCGTCGAACAGGTAGGCGACCGCGCGTCCGGTGGGGACGTCAGTGGAGAGCGCAGGGTCGAGCGAGCGCGGATCGTAGTTGTCGCGGGAGTCGATCAGGGTGCGTCGGCTGGTCCCATCGCCCGACGCGCCACAGGCTGATGTGATGAGGGCCAGAAACAGGGCGGTACAACGGCGCATGATGTTCTGGCGTAAGCAGTTGACAGGGGTGCGAAGGCGCGAGAACTTACCCGCGTCAGGGAGTAGCGTCAATCAATTCACGCGCCCGCCGGATGACTTGCCGCGCGGGCGCCTCGTGTTTCTGGCTGCAAGTTGCTTGCAAGTTGCGCCCCTTCGCCCAGAGTCCGTCAACCGAGTCGCATGGCAGATTTGAAGAAACGCTCCAAACGCCAGACCACGCGGCTCGACGGATACGTCTATCGTCGCAGGCTCGATGCGCGTGAGCTCATACCGGCCATCGGCGCTGGTATCGCTGTCGGACTCGCTGCGTTTTACGTGGTGCGGCTGTTTCTCGAGCGCACGCCGCTGTTGCCGGAAGAGCGGCGGATCGGCAAGCATCACGCGTCCGGACGAGCGACGGGATGATCGATGGGAGGGTGCGCGGAGCCGCGTGGCGATGTGTCGCGCTCACCGCCGCTCTACTTGCCTTCGCGCCGTTTGTTGCTCACGCACAGAGGCTGGAATGCGAGGCCGGTGAGCGTGAGGTTCGCTCGTTGGAGTTTCGTGGCAACAGGGTATTTCGCGCGAGCGATCTTGCGGCGCGCGTCGCCACGACACCGTCGGAACTCGTGCGCCGCATCATTCGCATCGGTGGCGCGAAGCACTGCCTCGATAGCGACGAGCTTCGTCTCGACGTAGGACGACTTCGCGTGTTCTACCGCAGGCACGGGTACTTCTCCACGACGGTGGACACACTCGTCGCGCCAGTCCTCGATGGATACGGCGGCGTGAAAGTCACGTTCCTTGTGCAGGAAGAGTTGCCGGTGCGCGTGGACACACTGCGAATTTCCGGACTCGACAGCCTGATTGCCCCAATTGTCGACACGAGCTCACTGCAGCTCGCTCGCGGCATCGTCTTCGACGTGACCCGCATCCAGGCCGCCATCGACTCGATCAAGGCCAGGCTGCGCAACAACGGTTATCCGCGGGGCGACGTGAACGCGGGGTACGGCGTGGACACCACAAAGCGCCTTGCAGTGGTGAAGCTCGACATTCTGCCGGGCACGCTCGCTCACATCGGCGCGATCCGCGTGGCGGGCGACCCACTACCTGGCTCGCCGCGCAGAATCAACGACGCGACGATCCGCCAGTTGCTTGGCTTGCGCGAAGGGACGCTTTATCGCGAGCGCGAGCTGATCGACGCACAGCGCACGCTGTACCAGACCGATCTCTTTCGCCATGTCGAAGTGGCGTTGGCGCGCGACAGCACGAGCGCAGATTCGCTCGTGGTGCTCGATGTCCGTGTCGCAGAGAACTACTTGCGGCAAGTGGATACGGAAGAAGGCTGGGCGGTGCTGGATTGCTTCAAGGCACGCGTGCAGCTCATCGACAAGAATTTTTTCGGCGACGCGCGCCGACTGGAGTTGTCGGCGCAGCTCTCGAAGATCGGGTACGGCGAGCCCACGCGCGTGGCGCAAGGCAGTCTGTGCGCGCCGGCGATTCGGGCGGACACGTTCAGCGCCAAGCTCAACTACTTTACCGGCGCCACGCTGCGACTTCCGTCTTTGTTTGGAACGCGGACGTCACCGACACTGTCGATCTACAGTGAGCGGCGTGGCGAGTATCAGGCCTTTCTTCGGACCACCCTGGTGGGCGGCGAAGCGTCTGTCACGCACGAACTGGCGCGCGGGATCCCGCTGCGCCTGGCCTACTCACTCGAGTACGGACGCACGGAAGCCCAGCCTGCATTGTTGTGCGCCGTGTTCAATCGGTGCGACGCGGAATCACGCGCGTTGATTACCGATCGCAACAGGCCGCTCGCTGTCGCGAGCTCTCATCTCGAGCGCCTGCGGACGGACAACGCAATCAATCCGCGTTCGGGCACCGCGCTCCGTCTCGATGTGCGCGGTGCTGCGAAGGAAATCGGTTCCGACGAAGACATCCAGTTTCTGAAGGGACTGCTGGATGCCTCCGTATATCGGCCGGCGGGCCCCGCGATTACGCTCGCCGCGCGCGTGCGACTCGGTGCCGTACTCGGACGCACGCTCTCGTTCGGCGATCCGGTGGGCTTCATTCCGCCGCAGGAACGTCTCTACGCCGGCGGCGCGGCAAGCGTTCGCGGGTACCAGCAAAACGAACTCGGCGACCTCATCTACATTGCCGAGAACAATCCAGTGAGTCATCCGGGCAGCACAGCGGATACGACGTATCTCGACGTGCCAGACACCGCGCGCGTGCGTCGTGTGGTGCCCATTGGTGGCAACTCGCTCATCGTCGCGAACTTCGAGGCTCGGCTTCGCAGCCCATTTTATCCGGAGCTCATTCAGTACACGTTTTTTGCTGATGCTGGTGATGTGTGGCAGCGGGGGCGCTCGGTTGGTGCGAGCGATCACAAGGCGTCGGCACTCTGGTTGAACGGACTGAAATGGACACCCGGGATTGGTGTGCGGGTCTTCACGCCGGTGGGGCCCTTCCAGGCCAACGTGGGGTACAATCCGTACGCCCGGCCCGCGGGTGCCATCTATTTCGACCAGGTGCCGAGTCCAACGGGATTCGCGCCGCTGCACTGTGTGAGTCCGGGCAACAGGATTCCCGCCGTGAAGAACGCGAACGGCGACGTGGAGCAGCTGTCGGGCAACACGTGTCCGGCCACGTTCGTTCCCGCGCAATCGCGCACATTCCTCAGTCGTCTCACGCTCACCTTTTCCATCGGCCCGGATTTTTGAGCCGCCGCATGCCCGTCGCATGACACGCCGCAACTTCATCGGCCTCATCAGCCTGTGCGTACTCGTGACGCTCGGGGCGATTGTCGTGGGCGTGGCTGTGTTTGCGACGCAGTCGGAATACGGCCAGACGGCGATGCGGGAGGCCATCGAAGCGCGCGTGAAGGCATCAATCGACGGCAAGGTGCACATCGGGCGCATCAGCGGAAGCTTCCTGACGGGCGTCACGATCGATTCGCTCGAATTGCGAGACGACGAGGATTCATTGTTCGTCGCCACGGGGAAGGTGACGCTTCGCTACGACCCACGCGATCTCGTGGACCGGCGCCTGTACTTCAGCCGCATCGACGTCGAGCACCCGGCGATTGTTTTACGCCAGCACGAAAACTGGCAGTGGAATTACAAGCGATTGTTCAGGATTGGGAAGAAGAAGCCGACGCCGAAGGGGCCCGAGCGTGGCTTTGGCGATTTCGTGATTCTCGATTCCGTGCACATCACAAAGGGCGCGAGTTTCCGGTTGACCATTCCGTGGCACGCCGACGATTCGCTGCACGGCGCGCGGAAGGACAGCGCCATTCGTGTGAACGTCGCACGCAAGGACCACGAGATCAGGCACACCCGAGAAGGCCTCACGCAGAACTATCGCTGGACGAATGCGTACGCGTTCCTGTCCCATATTCGCATCGCCGACCCGGACACGGTGGGCCAGTCGTTCGTCATCGACACGCTGCACGCCGATGAATCGATGCCGCCGTTCAAGTGGAGCAACATCAAGGGCGTTGCGCGGGTGCTCGGTGACAGCGCGTGGTTTACCGCGTCGCACTGGGACCTGCCGCACTCCACCGGATTTGCGGACGGCAAGGTCGTCTGGGGCAGCGACTTGCCAGTGCGCTATGCGATCCACCTCACGGGCGACAGCGTGTCGCTCGCGGACGTTGCGTGGGTGTATCCGACGCTTCCCACCACGGGAAGTGGCACGATGAAGCTCGACATCCAGAACGAACGCGACCTGCACAAGCTCGACTATGTCATTCACGACATGGATGTGCGCTCGACCAAGTCGCGTCTCCGTGGACAAATGACGTTCGAGACGGGCGGAACCGTTCTCGCCGTGCACGACGTGAAGCTTCAGGCCGACCCAGTCAACTTCGACCTGCTTCGCACATTGAATGGAAAGCCATTTCCCGCCGACTGGCAGGGAACGCTGACCGGAACAGTGACCGCGCGCGGGGGGCCGCTGACGCACTTTTACGTCGACGCGTCGGACCTGACGTTCCGCGACGCGCATGTGCCGGGCGCCGTCTCGCACCTGCAGGGCAAGGGCGAGTTGGATATCCTGTATCCGGCCTTTACGGCATTTCACAACTTCTCGGCGCAGACCAGCGGATTCGACCTCCGTACGCTCGTCGCCATCTATCCGGCGTTTCCGCGCATGACCGGCGTCGTCAGTGGGACCGCGGTGCTGGACTCATCGTGGCTCGACGTGCGTGTGTCGAACGCCAACCTCACGCACACGGATGGGCCGGCCGAGCCGACGCATGCGACGGGGGGAGGTCGCATTACGTATGGCGTGCAGTTCATGCGCTACGACATGTCGCTGCAGGCCTCACCGCTGTCGCTGACCACGCTCAACCTGTCGTATCCCAAGCTTCCGCTCCGTGGCGTATTCAGCGGCCCGATCCACGTTTCAGGCATTGCACCAGATCTCGACGTCGAAGGCGATCTCACTGGTCCAGCGGGACACATCACGTACGCCGGTAAGGCGGACGCCGACTCGATCGGCGGATACGGGGCCAAGGGCACAGGCACCTTCGACGGCATCGACGCCGTGATACTCGTTGGGCGCACGACACCCTCGTCGCGACTCGGCGGCACCTTCGACGTCGACCTTACAGGTGATTCGCTCTCCAATCTCGTCGGCGCACTCGCGGTCCGCCTCGATACCTCGACTGTCGACGGCATGCGCATCGCGCGTGGCGCAGCGAGAACTCGTTTCGATCACGGCGTGATGTACGTCGACACGCTGGGCGCGGAGGGCGACGCCGGAACCTTGCGTGCGAGTGGCACACTGGGGCTTACGCGCGCAGCCGGCCTCGACTCACTCCTGCTTGCGCTCGATGTCGACTCGCTCGGAGGACTACGGCGCTATCTTGGCCGCTCGGCGGACAAGGACGGCACGGCTCTTACGCCGGACACGCTCGCGGGATCGCTGGCGTTTCGCGGCGTGGTTCGGGGGTGGCTCGATTCGCTCGACGTGCGTGGATCTGTGAGGGGAACGGGATTGAACGTCCGTGGGGATCGCGCGCGCAGCATTGCCGGCACCGTTGCGGTGCGCGACGAGTTCGGGCACATGTCGGGCGATCTCAACATTCGTGCTGACACCATTGTCGCCGGCGGCATCCGCGTCGATACCGCGGTTTTTGCTGCGAACATTCTCGACGCTGGCCGAGCGCGCTTCGCGGCTGGCGCGCAAGCCGAGAATGGTGCGCGACTGCGCACCGAGGGCACCTGGATGTCGTCGCACGATACGACGGCTGTGCGCCTGGACACACTCAATCTCTCTATCGCCCTATCGCGCTGGACATTGCGGCAGCCGTCGAGCTTCCTGCGTTCGACGACGGAGCTGAAGCTCGACACGCTCGTGATGGCCAATGCGGTAGGCGCGCGAATTGTCGGCTTTCTCGACGCGCCGGTTGGCGCGCCGGTGCGCATGCGCCTGCGCGCTGACTCCCTGCCGCTGAGCGACGTCGGACTGTTTACGCAGCTACCCACTGCGCTCAATGGACACGTCGCATTTGACATGAGCGCGTCCGGCACGCGGGAACAACCGACGATGACGCTGACGGCGGCTGCACACGCGCTCAAGTACGCGGGCGTGTCGGCCGAAGTGGTGTCGGTCGCGGGTGCGTACGAGGCGAATCGCGTTGGGCTCGAGGCCAATGTGCTGCGCGGGGGTCGTTCGATTCTCGACGCGACGCTCAGCTATCCTGTTGCGCTCAGCCTGTTTTCCGCGCATACGACGGAAGACTCCCTGCGCGGACGAGTGCACGCTGACAGCGTCGATCTCGCGCTTGTCGAAGCGCTGTCAACGAAGTTGCGCAACGCGAGTGGGCGGTTGGCGCTCGATCTTTCCCTGAGCGGTCGTCCGGACCATCCGCATGTCGGCGGCATCGCGACAGTTCGCGACGGAGGCATCGACATCCCAGATGCCGGCGTGCAGTTCGCGAAGATTGACGGAACGATCAACGTCGACGCCGCGCGCGACTCGCTGACCGTGAATCGGTTGCGCCTGACCACGCCGATCAACGGTGGCGAGGCGTCGCTGCAGGGGTCTGTGGTCTTCCGCGACACGAAGAATCCGCGTCTCGACCTGAGGCTGGACGCGCGCAGCCTTCGCGCAATCGACAAACGAGGTCTCGCGCGGCTCGACATCTCGACAGGCGCGACCGGGCTCACCATGGCCGGAACGCCCGACGCCGCGACACTGTCCGGCGCGGTGAATGTCGATCGTGGTACGATCTACATTCCCGAACTTATCCGGAAACAAGTCGTCGACCTGACGCCGGAAGATTTCGCGCAGCTGTTCGACACCACCGATGCGCGCAACCGCTCGCTGATGCCGCAGCCGCCTGGCGCGCTCGTCGAGCACCTCCGGCTCGACGGCGTCTCCATTCACCTTGGCGACGACGTGTGGCTGCGCTCGCGCGAGGCGAGCATCAAGCTCGGGGGGTCGCTCAACGTGACGCGCGCGCGCGACGATCGCGAGACGACACGATCGACACTCGCCCGCGATGCTCGCGGCGACTCGGCGCGGTACAAGCTCGCCTTGAGTGGAACGCTCAGCGCCGATCGAGGCACCTACACGCTCGACCTGACGGCCGTACAGCGCGAATTCCAGGTGCAGACTGGACGCATCACGTTCTTCGGGACGCCGGATTTCAATCCTGAAATCGATGTCTCCGCGCTTTACAACGTCAAGCAAGGCAGTCGCGCCGACATCGGCATCAAGGCGCGAATCTTCGGCAACTTCTATCCGCAGCCGGCGCTCGAGCTCTCCAGTACCGATGCGTACTTGTCGCCGTCAGACATGGTCAGCTATCTCGTAACGGGTCGTCCAAGTTTCGAGCAGGGCGGGCTCGACGTCGCGGCGTCGCAGCGCGCGGTCGAATTCCTGCTGCCAACTGTCAACGCGACGGTCAGTCGAGCGTTGCGTGATCAGCTCGGTGGTTTTGTTGATCTCATCCAGATTCAATCGGGCGCCGCGATTGACCCGTTGAGTGTGGCGGACGGCACGGCGTCGAGCCCACTGCGCAGCTTTCTTTACAGCACTCGACTTGGCGGAGAGAAGCAGATCAAGGATCGCCTCTTCCTCAGCTTCAGCACGGGACTGTGCCAGCTTCGCGGCAGCGAAGACGCATCGCAGCAGGGGCTCAACGGATTCGTGAACGCGATCGAGGGCAAGCTCGAGTATCGCTTTCCACTCCTGGCACCAGACCGGCTCGCGCTCCGCGCTGGACGGGAGCCCGCGGCGAGCGCCTTACGTTGCGGCGCAGACCGGGTGCGCGGCTTTGTCGCGACGCCGCAGCAATGGGGCGTCTCCGTCTTCCGGTCCTGGGCGTTCTGACGCACGCATTGCTCATCGCCAACCCCGCGTCGCGGCGCGGAGGACAGTACGTCGAGGAAGCGCGCCAAGCGATTCTCGACGCGGGGGCAACGTGCGACGTCATGCTCACGGAGCGCGCTGGCCACGCGGGCGAAATCGGCGTTGCTGTAGGACGCAGCTACGATATCGTCTTTACGCTCGGCGGTGATGGCACTGCGATGGAGGTCGCCGGATCGCTCGCCGGATCGGGAGTACCCATCGGCGTCCTGCCGGGGGGCACAGGCAATCTTCTCGCGCGTGCACTCGGCATTCCACGCAATGTCGGGCGCGCCGTGCCCGCCCTTATGCGGGGTGACATTCGAAAGATCGATCTCGGTGTCGTGTTTGGTCATCGATTCGCCGTCGCGGCCGGCGTTGGCATCGACGCGTCGATGGTGGCTGAGACGCCCAAGTGGATGAAGAAGCGCCTCGGCGTCCTGGCCTACACGATCATCGCAACGCGGGCGGCGTTGCGGGCGGTC
>JBDTMO010000172.1:0-9332 GCA_039934235.1 bacterium
TCGACGGAAACGCGCAAACGACCGTCACGCTTGGCAACACGGCCGGCCCGCTCCAGGTCACGGCGATTGTGAGTTCCGCGCTGACCGCCAACTTCTTCGCGATCGTGGAGCCAGGACAAGGGGCCACGCCGGGAACGATTTCCGGCATTGTCTACGACGGCGTGAACAACGCTCCGCTGGGTGGAGTCACAGTCACCATCACGCCAAGCGGGCAATCGAGCGGTGGTATCAGCGTCCAGACGGCGACGGACGGACACTACATCACCTCGCCGTTCGCGGGTGGCTTCTACGACGTGCAAATCAGCCTCACCGGCTATGTGACAACGACCATCCTGGCGCTGCGCGTCAGCGGCACCACGGTGGCCCCTGCGGTACCGCTGGTTCCGGCGAGCACGTCGCCCGGCAGTATTTCCGGAACGATCATCAGCGCGACCACGAACCAGGCGTTGACGACGCCGGTAACCGTTGAACTTCGGTCCGGACTCAACGCGCTCACTGGTACGCCGCTCCAGACTGTTCAGACGAATGGAGTGGGTCAATACATCTTCGCCGGCATCTCGGCGGGCACGTACACCGTGCTTGCCAAGGCGGTTGGATATGCTGATGCGTCCAAGACCGGTATCTCCGTGGGCGCAACGACCATCGGCAATCAGAACGTGTTCATCTCGCCGCTCACCGCGGTGGGCGCCGTGCGCATCGTGCTGACCTGGCTCCCGACGCCGAGCGATCTGGACTCGCACCTCACGGGTCCGACAGGCACGGATACCCTCCACCGCTTCCACGTGTACTATGCCAGCCGAGGGAACTGCAATGCGTCGCCGTTTGCGTGCCTCGATCAGGATGTCACGAGTGGGCGCGGTCCGGAGACGATGACAATCAGCACGGTGTTCAACGGCCGATATCGCTACGGCATCCAGAACTACTCGTGCTGCGGAAACAGTGGGAGCACCAGCGATCTTGGGCTCTCGCGGTCGGGCGCGAAGGTCGAGGTGTACATCAGCAACACGCTCGTCCAGTCGTTCTCCGTGCCCGCGGGGACGGGCAATTTCTGGCAAGTGTTCGACCTCGATGGCAGCACGATCACTCCCATCAACCAAATCGTGACACTCGGCGCGTTCAGCGGTGCGATAACGCGCATTCCCAACGGAACCACGACGCTGCCGCGTACCGTGGATGACAATACACGCATCCTGAACGACGTCCGGGCGCACCAGAAGACCACTCGGGTTCCGCAATAGGATCGCGCGTGATGCGCGTGTAGCACGCGCTGCACGACCGACTTGGGGGCGGCGATTTTCTCGCTGCCCCTTTGTCGTGGGCCCAGGGTGGGTCCGTTTCTCGTTGCCGCCGCACGGCTGAACCATTAACGTTCCTATCCTCCGGCGCGACACAAGTCAGCTGATGACGCGGTGTCTGCTGCCGAACCCCCGCTGGATATCTGCGCAGTACCGCTGGCGATTCGCCGGCCCCGCCTTGCTCTCCCGGTAGGTCTCTATGGGTCTTCGCCTGCGCGTTGCCTGCCTTCTTGCGCTCGTCGCTTCGGCCGTTACGTGCACGGACGCTCCGACTGGGCTGCATGAGACCGCAGGAAGACTTGAGGGACATCTAACGATGTCACCGAGCTTCTCGGCGGCGGCAGCAGCCGTGTATAGCGGACTCGCCGCATTCGGCGTCGAGGTCACCGAGGTGCATGTCCACCTAACGGCGGTGGACGGCTCGACGCGCGACACCACGATCAGCTTCCCACCGGGTCAAGACACACTCGTCATCGATATCCCGATTCCAGCGGGTGAGAACAACCAACCCTTTACGGCGCTGCTCGAGCTGCGCAATGATCAGCACGTCGTCCTGTTCTCGGGCACGCAAACCGTCATTGCGCGATCGGCGAATCTTCCGCGGTTTTCAGTCCCCGGAGTAGTCATTCAGTACACTGGCCCGGGTACGAAAACGAAGACGGTGATGGTGAGCCCTCCAGACACAACCGGGTCGGCGACCATTCCGTTACGGGCGAGCGCGGTGGATTCATCTGGCGGCGCCGTTGCGGACCTGCTCGTGCGCTGGACGACGAGCGATGCGACCATCGCGACCGTGACGCCGACGAGCACGGCAACGGCGACCGTCGCTGGACTGGGGCGTCGTGGCAGCGCGACAATCAGCGCAATAACGCCCTCTGGAATCACCGGATCGGCGCGTGTTACGGTGGTGCCACCACCAGCGCGAGTGGTCGTGATTAGTGGCGCGGCGCAGACGGGCATCGCGGGCGGCCTGCTTGCGCAACCGCTCGTCGTCGAAGTGCAGGCGACGGACAACCTTCCCGTTCCCGGAACGCCGGTCACCTTCCGCGCTGTTACCGCGGGCGGAAGCGTCACCACGGCGTCGGCAGTCACGGACGCCGAGGGTCGCGCGAAAACCACGCTCTCGCTGGGCCACGCCGGAGGCGTGTACCAGTTTGAAGTGACGTCGGGCGCACTGACGCCACTGAGCGTAAGCGCGTCTGCAACACCGGCAGCACCAGCGGCGGTCTCGCTCGTGTCCGGAGACCAGCAGGTCGATTCTGTTGGCCGCACGCTTTCCCTGCCGCTCGTCGTGAGCGTGGTCGACCAGTTTGGCGGGCCGCTCAGCGGCGCCCTGATAACGTGGACGACGGTGAGCGGCACTGGTGCTCCGTCGTCCGCAAGCACGACATCGGGAAGCGACGGACGTGCGAGCACGACGTACACACTCGGCAATGCGATAGGGACAGAGACGGTGAGCGCGGCCGCCGCTGGCCTGAGTGGCAGCGCGGGCACTGTGTCGTTCACAATGCGCGCAATCAGCAGAGGCGCGGCTTCGGTTTCAATTATTGCTGGTGGCGATCAGGTCGTCGCGCCTGGCACGACGGCGCCGACACCCTTGGTGGCGCAGGTGCTCGATGCGATCGGCAATCCGGTGGCAAACGTGCCGGCCAGCTGGAGCGCGCCAGCAGGCGGCGCGTCGTTCTCGTCCGCAGCATCGCTGACGGATGCCACTGGATATGTGGCGACGATGGTCACGCTCGGCTCAGCGGCCGGCCCAGTGATCGTGACCGCGCGCGCCGGTGCGCCTACGGCGTCGACAACGTTCAATGTCGTCGCGGGGCCTGCGGCGATCATTTCACGGGTCGCCGGCGACGCACAGACTGCGCCCGCCGGAACGAGCGTCGCCGTTGCGCCGAGTGTGAAAGTGACAGACGTCGGGGGCAATCCGGTTCAGGGCGCCCCGGTGACGTTTGCTGTCTCGACCGGAGGTGGAAGCGCTGCCGGAGCGACGACAGCCACGAATGCGGCGGGGATCGCGACGGTTGGTTCGTGGACGCTCGGATCACTCGTCGGCGCGAATGCGCTGAGTGCCACATCCGGCGCGCTGAACGCTGTTTTTTCGGCCACGGGAGTGAGCGGCGCGGCGTCCAGGTTGGCGTTCGTGCAAGCGGTTCCGGGGACAATCACAGTCGGCGTTCCGGTGTCCGCGCCCGTGCAAGTCCAGCTCGTCGATGCCTTCGACAATCGCGTCGCGCAGTCAGGTGTCGTGATTACGGCGACCGGTAACGTGCAGCCGGCGAACACGAGCTTCCAGCTTACGGCGACATCCGACGCCGCGGGCTTGGCGACGTTCAATCTCGTGCCTTACGTTGGCCCGACGGGCGCACTGGTGCTAACGCTCACCGCCCCGAGCGTCACGACGCTAACGACGTCACCGATTGCGATACTGCACGGCGTGGCGGCGACGATCGCCAAGAGTGGTGGTGATGCACAGAGCGCAACGGCTGGAACGTCGGTGAATGTTCTGCCGAGCGTGCTCGTTTCGGACGCGGGTGGAAATCCGGTTGCGGGCGTGCCAGTCGTATTCGCTGTCACTTTAGGCGGCGGGAGTGTAGCGGGCGCCAATGCAACGACGAATGCATCGGGAGTCGCGACAGTTGGCGCGTGGGCACTCGGGAGCGCCGCTGGGCCGAACACACTGAGCGCTACTGCGGGCACGCTAGCGGGCAGCCCGGTAACCTTCCAGGCGACCGGCGTCGCGGGGAGTGCGAGCAAGCTCACGATTGTCACGCAACCCGCTGCCACAGCCGCGGCTGGCGTCACTCTCACGCGACAGCCGTCCATTGCTCTTAACGACGCGTCGGGGAATCCTGTGGCGTTGGCCGGCGTGCAAATTACGGCGAGCATCGCTTCGGGCAGCGGCGCCTTGACCAACGCGACCGCGACAACCACTGCGGCGGGTGTCGCAACCTTCAGTGGGCTTGCGATTAGCGGAGTAGCGGGACCGCGCGTGTTGCAGTTCGCTGCGCAGGGCCTGGCGACCGTGACATCGGCAGCAATCAACGTTACCGCGGGTGCAGCGGCAGCATTGTCGATCGCGACGCAGCCCGCAGCAAGCGCGCAGAGCGGCGTGCCCCTTACGCCGCAACCAGTGATTCAACTGCGGGATGCCGCCGGCAATAGTGTGGCGACGTCTGGGGTGGTGATCAACGCCAGCGTCGCAACGGGTGGCGGTTTACTGAATGGTGCGTCCGCGACAACTGATGCGAATGGCCAAGCCGCGTTTGCGAACATGACGATCGTTGGCGCGGCCGGTTCGCGCTCGCTGCTGTTCGCGAGCGGCGCGTTGTCGAGCGTGACGTCTGGTGCGATAGGCGTCTCGTCTGGTGCGCCGGCGTCGATGCAGTACACCGCCGGGAACCTGCAGAGCGCCCAGGTGGGGACCGCCGTGGCCATCGCGCCGAGCGTGCTGGTCAAGGATGCAGACGGCTTTCCAGTGTCTAATGCGCCGGTCGTGTTTGCGGTCGCCAGCGGAGGTGGAGTCGCGACAGGCCTGAACACGTCGACGAACGCATCGGGAATTGCAACGGTGGGTTCGTGGACGCTGGGGACCGTCGCGGGAACGAACACTCTTACCGCAACGGCGGGTGCATCGTCAATCACGTTTAGCGCAACTGGGACGAGCGGCGCCGCGGCGAAGTTCGTACCGATTACAACTCCTCCGACGTCGATCGTTGTAGGCGCGCCAATTCCCGGGCCGCAGAGGCTGCAACTCACGGACGCGGCGGACAACGCCGTGCACCAATCCGGACTCGCTGTCACGCTTACGCTCGTGGCCCAGCCAGGCAGCGTCACGACGAGTTACCAGGCCATCACGGACGCGGCAGGCGTCGCCTCGTTTGCGATCGCACCTTACATCGGAGTGAGCGGTACAGCGACGCTCGCGGCGTCCGCTCCGGGCATCGCACCACTCGTTTCAC
Organism: bacterium; assembly: GCA_039934235.1. Taxonomy (GTDB): domain Bacteria; phylum Gemmatimonadota; class Gemmatimonadetes; order Gemmatimonadales; family Gemmatimonadaceae; genus AG11. The sequence goes on from JBDTMO010000172.1 coordinate 5,258, forward strand.
CGCCGTTTGCAATCCTGGCTGGCGCGCCAACGCAACTTGTATTCATCACGCAGCCCGCGGCGACTGCATCAGCGGGCGTCGCGCTGTTGCCGCAGCCCGTCCTTCAGATCGCGGATGCCGGTGGCAACGCGCTGCACGTGTCGCAGGGTGTAACGGCAGGCCTCGCGAGCGGAGTTGGCGCCACGCTGGGTGGCACGACAACCACGCAAACCAACGCCTTGGGCCAGACGACATTCAGCGACCTGGCCATCAATGGCGCGACGGGTGTTCGCACGTTGGTGTTCAACGTCGGCTCCGTGTATTCAGCGCCCTCGAATGGCATTGTGGTCGGCCCTGGCACGATCACGAGCATGAGTCTCAACGGAGGTAGCGAACAGCAAGCGGTCGTCGGAACTGCCGTCGCGACCCCACCTTCCGTGAAAGTTCTCGATGCGTTCAACAACCCGGTGGCTGGTATCGCGGTGACGTTCACCGTCGGTTCCTCCGGCTCACTGGTTTCCAATGACGGACCACTCGGCACCTCGACGAGTGTCTCGACGAACGCGTCAGGCGTCGCTTCACTGACGCGATGGATCCTCGGCAACACGGCGCGCGGGTACACGGTTACGGCCACGGCAAATGTGAATGCCGGTAGTCCGGTGGGCTTTAGCGCGAACGCAGTGGCGGGAAGCGGAACGACGCTGGCGCTTTTAGCCGTCGCATCGCCCACGGCGACCAACGGCGCCGCTCTCGTCACACAGCCGGTGGTGCAGTTGAAGGACGCCCTTGGCAATTCTGTTGCGACGCCTGGTGTTGTCGTGACGGCCTCGATCACGAGCGGCAATGGCTTGCTCACCAACGCGACGGCGACGACTGACGCAGCTGGCACAGCGACATTCAGCGGACTCACCATCACCGGGGTTGCTGGCTCATTCGTCCTCGGATTTTCGGCGCCGAGTTACACGGCGGTCTCGCTGGGAGCTGTGCTCGTGAGCGCCGGCGCGATTACGCAGCTCGCTGTCACGCCGAGTCCTGCGTCGGTTGTGACCGGCGCGACTCAGCAATTCACTGCCGTCGGCAAGGATGCCAGCAACAACGTCGTGGCGATTTCACCACAGTGGGCGGTGGTCAACAACGGTGGTACGATCGACGGCAGTGGCTTGTTTACCGCAGGTACTGCGGCGAGCACCTATCCCAACACCGTGCGCGCAATCAGCAACTCGATTTCCGCGTTTGCGACGGTGACGGTCGTGGCCGGACCACCAGCACAACTCGCGCCCGAAACGCCACCGTCGCCTTCAGCGACCAACGGTGTCCCGTTGGCAACGCAACCGGCCATCCAGCTTAGAGACATCCATGGGAATGCCGTGGCTGTTGCTGGCGTGACGATTACGGCGGGCATTACAAACGGCACCGGTTCGCTTTCCAATTCGCAGGCCACGACCGATGCATCTGGCATCGCGAGGTTCAGCGGCCTCACGATCACGGGAGCGGCAGGCAGTTTTGTGCTTCGTTTCGATGCGCCGAGCTACTTGCCTGCCACATCGGGGCCGATTGTGGTTGGCGCCGGTGTGGCGACGCAACTGATCGTCATTTCGGGAATCTCGTCACCGGGCCAGAGCGGCGTTGTGTTCGGCACGCCGACGATCATTCAGCTCGCGGATGCGCAGGGCAATCCGGTTGCGAAGGCCAACGTGCCCGTTACGGCATCGATCGCATCTGGCGGTGGGACACTTGGTGGTGTTCTAACAGTGAACACGAATGCGACCGGCATCGCGATCTTTGGGAGCTTGAGCGTTACCGGTATTGCAGGACCACGCACGCTGTCGTTCGGCAGCCTCGGCCTGGTTGGCGCATCTTATGGCCCAGTGACCGTCGTCGCGAGGTAGTCCGCGCGGTCGTTCGGGGTCGTGGGGTGCAGGTCCTTCGACTCGCTTCGCTCGTTCAGGATGACAGCATCACGGCCCCGCTCTGCAGCTCCCGCCCTCCGCGACCACGCCCGGCGGTAGACGGAATTCGCACGTGCTGATTGCGTGCACGCTCTGATTGTACTTCATCTCGGCAGCCTTGAGCTCATCGAGCTTCTTGAACAACGCGACGGAGTCCGTCGTTGCCGAACAGTACACGAGATACTCCCGCGGTCCTCCGCATCCTTTCGCACCTACGGGCGCGGTGCGACACAAATTCGCCGCGCCACATCCGCCTGGTTTCACCAACGCCCTGGCGTCCGATTCGAGCTTTACAACTTCCGCCCGCGCGGCGGCGGTGTCCGTCGCCAAGTCGGCGGGGCTGCTCGATGGGCCGGGTGCTGCGCACGCCAACGACATTGTGAGGGCGAAGCACGCCGATGTCGTGATGCCGCGAGACATTGATTGCACTGCAGACTCCCGTGTCGTCGTGCGCCGCGAGGGGACTGCCAACGTGGGCGAGTACGGCAGCTAACGCGCCACTCCATCGCGATCGTAAACGACGCGACCGCCAACCAGGGTCAGCATTACACGCGCGTCGCGAATTTCCTCTGGCTTCATGCGTGTGATGTCGTGGTCAATGAGCACCAGGTCTGCGAGCATGCCCTGTCGCAGCATACCGACCTCCTTCTCCTGGAAGCCTGCGCGCGCGCTTCCCGTGGTGTAGGCATGCAGGGCCTGCTCCACCGTGATCTTCTGCTCGGGCACCCATCCGCCTGGATGCTTGTCGTCGAGCGTGCGCCGCGTGACGGCCGCATAGATGCCGATCAGTGGCGTTGGCGGAGCGACGAACCAATCGCTGCCGAATGCGAGCGTCGCGCCATGGTCGAGCAACGACTTGAAGGCATAGGTGCCCTTCGCGCGCGTGGGCCCAATTACCTTGTCGGCCCAGCGCCCGTCGTCGATGGCGTGATAGGGCTGCATGCTCGCGATGACGCCAAGTTGTCCAAAACGCGCGAAGTCTGATGGGGCGATGTGCTGCGCGTGCTCGATTCGAAAGCGCCGATCGCGCGTGCCGTTGGCGCGAGCGACTTGCTCATAGATGTCGAGCTGCGTGCGAATCGCGCGATCGCCGATGGCATGTACAATTACCTGCAGCCCTGCCTTGTCAGCGCCGTCCGTCCACTCGCGCAAGTCTTTCTCTGTGTTCACCAATAGGCCGCGATCGTTCGGGGCGTCCGTGAACGGCTCGAGCATCGCGGCGGTGTGCGAGCCCAACGATCCATCGACGAATCCCTTGAGCCCGCCGATGTGAAGCCAGGTATTGCCATGGCCGTGTGCTGTCACTTCGTCTCGCAGGCGTGCCCACGTGGACAGCGGCACCGCGGCGGATATACGCGTGCGAAGTGCGCCCGCGTCGTTCGCCCGGCGGAATACGGCCAGGTCCGCCCACGTGCCCATGTGATGCACGCTCGTGACCCCGCGCTCGGCGACATACGACATCGCGGCGTCAAGCGCGCGAAGATTCATCTCCATGCTGGCATCGGGGATGGCGCCCGACATCAGGTCCTGCGCGTTGTCCTTCAGAATGCCCGTCGGATTGCCAGCAGCGTCGCGGACGATCGTACCGCCAGAAACGTCCTTGGTGTCACGCGTGATTTTCGCGGCCGAGAGTGCAAGCGAGTTCGCGAGATTCATGTGGCCGTCCAGGCGATTGATCCACACTGGATTGTTGGGCGTCACGGAATCGATCCACGAGCGCTCGGGGAGCTCGCCGCCCCAATTCGTATGATCCCAATCGCCGTTGAGGATCCATGTGCCGACCGGGACGGTTGCCGCGAACGCCTTGATGCGAGCAATGAAGTCCGCCTTGCTTCGTGCATCGCGCAGCTGGACTGAAGCGAGCGCAAAGCCGCCGTCCAGGAAGTGCACGTGCGCGTCGATGAAGCCGGGCGTCACCATCATCCCTTTCGCGTCGATCAATTTGACAGACGAACCCGCGCGTTTTTTTATCTCTGCGCTCGAGCCCACGACTTCGATGCGTTCGCCACGCACGAGCACGGCGTCGGCCCATGGGCGGCGTGCGTCGCCCGTCCACACGCGTGCGTTGACGATGGCGAGCGCGACAACGGGGGCTGGAGCGGGAGGGAGTGACTGTATCATCATGCGTGGAGACTGCGGCGAAGTGC
>JBDTMO010000173.1:0-9322 GCA_039934235.1 bacterium
GACGACAGCGAGTACGAAAGCCCCGACTCCGCGAACAGGCCACCGCCTGGAAGCCTGACGAGCGGCGGCATGATCGCCGCGGTGAGTTGCCGGCTGATCGCTCGTAGATTCGACGTCGAAGCGTTCACCTGTCCGTACGACGCGACGCGTCGCGCGTCCACCGAGGTCACCGCTCCGGTTGATCCGACGATGCTCGACGGATCGACGAACACGGGCCGCCCCTCATCCGCAATCGTGAAGCGCTGCGTTCCGGCGAAGTTCAGGTCAACCGTGCCTGGTTGATAACGGTCGCTCGAATACACGCCGCCAAGCGCGTATCCCAATCCGCGCCAGTTCGATGCCCACGCGAGATTGCTGCGCCACGCCAGCTGCGGCTGTAGGGAAGGATCCAGGATCCGAACGTCGGGCGCTCCGTCTCGCAGCGTACCATCCACTCCGGACGTGCATTGCGTCGGCACCGCCGATGGATCTTGCGAGTACGCCGACCAATCCGGTGTGGGCACGCCGGCACCGACGCAGGAGAGGCGCGCCGTTCCATTGGGAAGGCCCGTGAGCGCGAATGGTGCACCGATCAGGCGCGGGTCCAGCAGGTTGCGAAACGCACCTGTCCCTCCGCGGAGCGTACCGAGCGGCCGTCCCGCTCCGCCAGGTACCGCGAAGGTAAATCCGACACGTGGCAATACCGCTACGCCACGCGGTGTTGCGTCTGTGCGCGCATCGAAATCGCTCGCGATGTCCGCGTTGCTCGGCGGGCCTCCAGCAAAGGCATTCCCCTCGACGCGCACGCCATACAACAGTTGAAGGTTCGGATTTACGCGCCACAGATCGCCGGCCGACGCAAATGCGTTCCACTCGCGACCGTGCTGAATGCGCGCTCCCGAGGTGCGCGAGAATGACGAGGGCGTATTCGCGGCAAGATCGGCGAGTGAGTTGAACGAAAACGTGCCGAGCGCATTCGGAGCAACTTCGTCGACGAATCCGTCGAGTCGAATATCTCCTGCGAGTTTCACGCGATGCGTCGCGTACCCCGCTGGATAGAGTTGCCACTCGGCGCCGGATTCCCACGTCCAGCGTCGCGAGTCCGATCGAAGGCCTGCGTTCCCGCCAAAGGCAAGCGTCGTCAATCCTCCCGGATTCGTCCCGCTTCCGCTTGACGCCACGCGTACGCGACCGTCGGGCAGCGCGAGTTCCGGTTCGCTTGCACTGTGATCGACGCTCGCTCCCGTGCGCGCCGTGAAGAGCGCTCCGTCGGGCGAATAGTGTGAGACCTCCGCCTCCAGCAGCCCGATTTGCCGGACGCTTTTCCCGCCGTGCGCCGCAGTACTGCTAACGCTTCGCCCGATGGCGCCCTGGCGCGTCCAATCTCCGAACACCGTGAGGCTCGCCGTCGTCCTCGCAGGCTCCAGCGTGGACCAGTCGTACGGCGCGTGGTCGATTCGACTGAGCACGACGACGTGGTCGATTGCCTGTAGATCGCTCGTTCCGCCGACCGGTACGGCTGCGGCGGAGAGCAGTCGCATGAGTCTCGCCACCGAGTCGGGCGCAATGCCGGCGCTCGCGAACGCGTCCGCTCCGGACGACGCAAGCGTCGCCTGGTGCGACGCGGTGCGCGTGACCTGAAGGCCGGCGTTATAGGTGAACGGCCCAAACAGCGGACCGTCCCCCGCAAGGCTGATGTCCGCTCGACTCACGCGGTTCCCCTGCGCGGCCGCGATTGGATCACCCGATTGCATCGCGGGTGCATCAATGGTCGCGCGCGCGGTGCGAGACGTGAACAGTCCACCAGGCGCAAGCTGCACGTTGGTGCGCGCACCACTAAACCATCCGATTGACGGATCGTAGGACGAAGCGGAGATCCGTGCGCGCATCTTGATGTCGCGCGGTATCTGGCTGCCGGGGAAGGCGAATCCGTTGAGCGTCACGGCATTTTGTGTTGGGCCAGTACCAAGTACGGAGATGCCACCATTCGTCGTGATCACATCCGACATCTCTGTCGCGAACGCGCCGAGGGCGCCGCTGAGCCACGGCGGCAGCAAATCGGGATCGGTGCCGAACTGCTCTTTCGCACCGACGTCCTCGCGTGGCGGAGTGCGATCGATGCGCGGTGCCGCAGCGGTGGTGACGATTCGCGGCAAACGTGCAATTGAGGTTCTGGCGAGTACGACGTCGACCACGAGTACGGAGTCGGTGCCCGCACGCCGAATCCGTTGCGTGACACTTTCGTGGCCGGTCGCCGCGATGCGCACGAGGTAGTCGCCCGGGCCGGATGGCCAGTCGAGCATCCATGCGCCAACGCTGTCGCTCGTGGTGGTGCGAGCAGTGCCGTCGGTGGCGGACCTGGCGAGCACTTGCGCTCCGACAACAGGAATTCCGCTCGTGTCCATGACGCGACCACGCAGGATGTCGTGCGTGGCAAGGCGGACCGACACCAGCATGAGGACAAGGAGCGCAGGAAGTCGCGTCATCGATAAGGAGGCAGGAGCAGGAAGGTCGTTCGGTTACTCGACCTCAATGCATCGGCGCGTCGTCGTGTCATCGATCCTTCGCGCCCGATGACAATCACGATTCCTGATGCATTATCAGGTAGCCATGACTGCCGACTGATCCATTTGACTCTGCCTGCCTTCGATCCCACAGCGGCCGCGGAACGTGCGCGGCATCTCGAACGTCGACTGAGCGCCGCCGTACAACGGATCGGCGACCAGGGGCTTGTCGCGCGCGTCGGCAGGCCGCTCATGGCTGGAAGCGCCCTGGAGCTGTTCGCTCTGCTCTCCGATGAGGACACGCGCGTGGTGACTGCCGCACACGAATGCGCGATGCTGCGCTACGGCTTTCACGCCGCGATCACGGCGGCGGCGCTTCGCTTCGACGATCATGCGCGCGATGATCTCGTGCAACGCACGTTTCTCGACTTGCCGCGTGCCGTTCGCAGGACGACGTATGCGGGAGTGCCAATCACGAACCCGGAAGGTTGGCTCCGGCGGCGTGCGTACATGATCGCGCACCAGATGCTGCGCGAGGAGCATGGCACGCCATTGCGCTCGCCCCGCAGTGGTGACCCGCAACGCGATGAGCGCGGGCAGGTGATGCGCAGTCGGGGCATTCGCGTGCCCGTCGATGCGATTGACGAAACACCGCCAATGCTCGAGCAGGGCGACGCCGTAGAGCTCGAACGCGCGGAGCTGGTTCACGCGGCCCTTCGGCAACTCGATGCGGAACGGCCGCTCTGGGCGCAGGTGATTCGACTGCACTACCTCGACAGCCTTCCGCTCGACGAAATCGCACGGCGACTCGGCCGCACTCACGGCACGGTGCGCAATGACGTTCAGCGCGCGCGGTTGCGGCTGCGCGGGTTGATCGATGAGGCAAGAACGCACGGTGACGATGAACCTCGGCGAGAGGTGCGTCCCGACAATGGATGATTCGCGGTATGACGCATCGTGGTATGTGCCCGACGAGGGACTCGTGCGCGCCACCATCGACGCGAGCGGTTGCGTGGGAGAAGTCGTGCCTCGCTCCGCCGCCGAGCTGTTACACGTGACGTCGTGCGACCGCTGTCAGACGATGATGGAGATCGCAGCGGTGGCGGAAGGATGGGGCGCGACACAGTACGTTCCCGCTGACGCACTTGTATCGGAGGTGCTCGCGCGGTCGAGTGCGCGGCACTTCCGGTTTCCATTTGAAGTGCAGCGGACAACGGGTGCGACGGGCGCAAGGAACCGCTCACCCGCGAAAGTCGCGGCGACGTTGCTCCTTGCACTGGGCCTGTCGCCGTCGGTGCTCGCCGCTGCGGTGTTTGTGCACGCCGCAGCGTTCGTGGTGGCTGGCGGATGGTTTGCGAAGTCGATGAGTACGCCGACCTCCACGAGTCGCGCGGTAGGCGACTGGGTGAGCATACGTTCTGGCAATGACTCGCGAACCGAATCCGTTCGATATTTCGCGTTGCCTTCGCCTGCCGCGTCGCGCCAGGTCGCCATGGCCGAGCTCTCCGCAACGGTGCGGCAGAGCATCGGCGTCATGAACGCGCGATTGCGCATCAGCGTCGCGGACGAACGCCAGTTGACCCAGACTGCCCTGACGCTTGGCACATTTGCGTCAGCCACCGTGCGCTTGGAATCCGACTCGTCGCAGCTCGCGCTCCGCACGGCGGAGATGGTGTCGCATTACCTGATGGATCGCGGAGTTGCCGCTAAGCGAGTCCGCATCGTCGTGCGCCCCGGATTGACGAACGTGCGTGTGGCGCTCGACGCAACGCCGTGACGCGGCAGTATCGGAGTGAGACGGCAACAGTTGTCGTTGCAGACACGATCGCATTCACGTGGCAGATATCAGACGGCGCTACGGTCCCACGCTCGACAGCGCGCGGTGCACTGCCTTGAACACTGTGCGCCACGTGTTGCCAGCGTCTCGCGAAGCTTCGAACAGCTCCATTACGCCGTCGCTCGATGGCATGATCGTAATGCGCGACCGCGCTTGATTTCCATCGAGCGGTTCGAATAGGGGAATGAACCGGATGCCAGGGCCGCGGTACGACGGATCGGATTTCCGAAGCGGCACACCGGACGGATACGGAACCTGGTTCGACACGTATACCTGCCTCCACTCGCCCGACTTCGCGTCCAACGCGGAGAGGTTGAGCCCCTTATCACCCGCCGAGCCTGTCCAGTCGGCCGTGAACGCACACGCGTCGACCACCGGACGCACACGTTGCGTAGCGTAGCGCTTTCCCGTGGAATCGTAAACGGCCCAGTCGCCAACCCAAAAGGCAAGGCGCTGATAGTTCGAATCGGCGACGCAGGGCGACGTGACGGCCGGACGTGCCTGCGCGCCAGCGCCGTTGCGAAACGGGGCGGACGCAACGCCCGCAACGACTGCGACGCCGACAACCCAACTGCGTAAGATTTTCATGGCTACGGAAATCAGGAGAAGTCCTGCGCGAATCAACCAGTCTACAGACCGCCCGTCCGTTCGTGGATGGATGAAGCCGCCCAATCATGGTACTTTTCAACGAATGATGAGGTCTCGTACAACACGCGCGCCGAAACCGCCCGCGACCGGTGTCCGCCGAGTAGCGTTCAACCGGCGCAAGTACGGGCGGCACCTGTTGATCGACGTCGGGTGGGTGCGCGAGCTGCCGGGGTTCCTCATCGGCGTGCCGCATTCCCTCGAGTTCTTCGACATTATCCTCGTCACGCGCGGAACGGGTTCCTTCTGGCTCGACTCGCATCGCCACCCCGTGCGTCCCGGCGCTGTGTTCTTCACGACACCAGGCCAGGTACGACGTTGGGACACCACGCAGCTCGATGGCGTGTGTCTGTTCTTCGAAGACTCCTTCGTCAAGGAGTTCCTGCACGACGACGCGTTCGTCCACCGGCTTCCTTACTTTCACGCGGAACCGGCACGTGCGGCGCTCACCCTGTTGCCGTCCGTCGCACGTCGCGTGCGGGCGCGGCTTGCGGCGATGCAACGCGAGTTGGCGCATCATCGCAACGACAGCGTCGATCTCTTGCGCGCGCAGCTACACGAAACACTCATCGTCCTCGCACGCCAATACGCCTCGGCGCATCGCGTCGCTTCGCAACGCGCGACGCATCGCGTGGTGTCACGATTCATGGAGCTCATCGAGCGCGACGCCGCGCATCGTCGCCGTATCGCCGATTACGCGACGGAGCTCGCGGTCACGCCCGGGCACCTGAGCGTCCTCTGCACGGAGTACACCGGACAGGGCGCCAAGCGCCTGCTCGACAACAGGCTCGTGACCCGCGCGCGCCGCCTGCTCCAGTACTCCGACGACTCGTCCGCGCAGATAGGCGCGTCGCTCGGCTTCGACGACCCGAGCTATTTCAGCCGGTTCTTTCGCCGAGAGACTGGACAGACGCCGAAGGAGTTCCGCGGCTCACTCAGGCGTTGATATCACGCTGCTCGCTCCGACAGAACAATCCTGAGGCGTGACCGGTGGTCGGCGTATTGCATGTCGAGCAGGCGCCGCGCTGTGGCAGTTTCAGCGCGCCGCCTGCACGTCACTCTTCACAACATGGAAAGAGACAGCTATGTCATCGATGCACCGCGCCGTCACAGGTGATGTACTCGTTCAGCACCTGGGCGCAGACGCAATGACGATCGATCGCGACATCCTCGCGAGCAATGGCCGGAGCGGGCGGACACTCGTGAAGGAAGGTCCGTTGCGGCTTACCCTCATTGGGCTCGCGCCCGACGGCGAGTTGCCGCAACACAGCACCGACAATCCGGTGTCCATCCAGGTGTTGCAGGGCGACGTCACCTTTAGCGCCTTGGATCGGGAGTACCCGCTTGTTGCCGGCGACGTCCTCATCTTCGCGGCTGGTGTGGAGCACGGCGCGAAGTCGTCGCAAGGCGCTACGCTGCTGCTCACCGTCGCCTACACTCCGCCTAAGGCAGCGCCCACCGCGTGAATGGCTCGCTCATTCTCATTGCGTCCGACGGCAGACTACGGCTTGCGCGTTCCCGTCGACGTGAGGTTGTCGTTGCCGTCGCGGACGTCGCAGGTCACGGCACGCCCATTGGTGCGCGTGAACTCGTAGACTCGCCCCGGCCGATTGACTTGCCAGATCTCGCCGTGCTCATCCAGCGAGGCAGTCGCAAACCAGTCCGGCGCGATGCGCACGAGGGCGATCGACTCATTGCCCGCTCGCATGTAACCCACGAGCATGTGCTTCTCGTACGCGATCCGCAGCTCCTCAGTCCTGCCGTTGTAGCCCGGCGAGAACTCCCACGTGCCCAGGTATGGCGCCGCCTCCGCCTCCGTAAGCGTCACGACCGCCGAGGGTTCGACGTCGAGGCGCAGCGCGACTTTCGTCTTGCCCCATTGCATCACAAGCGTGCCGCCTTCGTTGCGCAACTCTGGAATCGACCACGTCACGACGTCGAGGTACGGCGCCTCGGTCGTGTGAATGGGAAAGCGAATCTGCGTGGCGTTCGAGTCAGGGTGCGCCGTATGCCACAGATTGGCGCGCGGATCCAGGACGAGCGTCCAGTCACCGGACTGTCGCACAACCATCCACACTGAATACGTGCCCTTCGGAATCGTGTGCCCGTCGAGCTTGATCGGCGCGCTGATCGCGAGACTGGTCGCGTCGTTTGCGCCCGGCGTCCACACCTCATTCCACAGCACGACGTCCTTGTTGCCGAACAGCGGGTCACGATTGCGGCCACGCGGGCGCGCGTAGTCGATCGTGATCTTCGTGCCGTCGATGGTCTGGACGAGCGCACCTCGTTCGCTGGGCCGCACCTGAGTGAACGCCACATGAGGCCACACGAGGTGCGCGATCGCTGTGCACGCAAGCAGTCGCCGCCGGTACTTCGGCGACCCACGATTCCACACGTCGCGATCACGCATCATGGTATGAACAAATCAGAAGAGTTCGTCGGCCAGCGAGACGACGACGACGATGACGTGGTCCAATCACTTGATCGTCATTTCCCTAGTATAGTAGAGGTTGTGCGCGGCGGGCCAGACCGACCGTCCTCGCGTCTTGGACGTGATTAGCCGAGGACATCGAGCCCACGCGTGCAACCAAGGCGGAACGATTCGAGTCGGCTGCTGCTCGCGCAACGAGGGCGCGTGCATCGGCTTCGCGCCCCGCAGCCCGCGCCGCCTTGATGGCGAGCGCGAGCGCGCGTGGTGTTTCGCGATTCGCCAGGTTTTGCTGCGCGAATGTCCAGGCGCGCTCCGCGTCTGCGCCTGGTCCAATGTAGAACTCCGCCGCGTGGTCGGCGAACGCTAACGGATGACGCGCAAGCAACGCCTCGAACCGTTGCCGCGCGAGCGAGACTTCTTGCCATCCGCGCGCGGGATCGCCCGTACGCACGTGCAACACGCCGAGCAGCGCGCGTGCCTCTGGCTCGTTGCTCGACGCGACAACACGCTCGAGGCGTTTCATGGCAGAATCCAGCTCTCCGCGACCAACCTCGATTTCGGCCAGATGAATATTCGCCGTTGCGAACTCGGGCAGATGCGAGAGCGCCTGCGCGTACAGCGCTGCACCGCGAGTCGAATCTCTCCCCTGCTCCGTCCACATCATTCCTCGCGCGAAATAGATCCAGGCAAATGGGAAGGGCAGTGTCGTATCGAGATTTCCGAGTGCCGCGACGTACGACGCATCCGCATCCTCGAGGCGGCCAATCGCGCCATAGGCGCCCGCAAGCGCACTCCGCGATGCGAATCCTGCGTGGCGCGCAACAGCAGCCTCGAGTTGCGGGACCACATCGCTCGCGTGTCCAGTCGCCACGAGGATCGACGCACGCAACGACTCACACTCATCGCCGGGGGCACCCGCACGCTCGGCAGCGTTCACATCACGCAGGGCGTCGGCGAACCGGTGTACTGCCGAGCGCGCCCGTGCACGTCGCATCAGGTCCGCCGCCGTCTCGAATCGCGCTTCCGCAATGGTGCTCGCCCGATCGAGCGCATCGTAATCGCCGAGAAAGCGCGATCGCACAAGCAGTAACTCCTCCACACCAGATGCATTGCCACGCTGGGCGATCTGTTGATCAAGGTTCGCAATCGCAATTGCACCGGCTGTCGTGACGTACGGGGTCTCAATTGCAGTTGCACCGCGTGAGCCGCTGCACGCGGCGAACAGAATTCCGAGCGCTGCCGGCAATGTCATGCGGCGTCTCATGGCGCGGCCAGGAATGGGAAGTTGGTCGTCGAGGAAGCTTTCTCATCGCGTGTGAGACCGTCGTCGACACCAGCGGCTTTTCCATTCACCAGGAGTGAGCGGAAGATGTTGTTCGCGTCATACGTTGGTGTTCTGCCTCCACAGTCGGTGCTCGATGCGCCTGGCGTCCCGAAAGCTGTCAACTCGACGGCGAGGAACTGCGTGCACACGGTCGACGCGCTGTTGACCCAGAGTCGATCGTCAGCAAGCATCTTCGCGAGCGGTTGGTATCGCGCCAATGCGTCGGCTTTGCGATCAACGAGCCACTGATTGCCGCAATTGCCGTCGAACCCATCATACAGGCCGAGCGTCTCCTGGATGTTGCCCGAGAATTGCGCCCAGCCAATGCGCGCGACGCGATTGTAGCTCTCCTTGCGTCGATTGCTCACTGAATCCGGTGCCAGTGGCCCACCGACCAATCCGTTCTTGATCAACGGACGAGCCGTGCGCTCGATCTGCGTTCCGAGGGTGGGCATTGGTGGAGTCGTGCCCTGTGCACTGGTGCGTTGCGACGCCTCCATGCGTGTCGGTTTGTGCACGGCGCCCCACACCGCCAGCAGCGTTCCGCCCTTGTTCACGACATCGAGGTCAATCGAGAGCACAAGCGCGGACGACTTCCATCC
>JBDTMO010000174.1:0-9299 GCA_039934235.1 bacterium
ATCTGTACCTTCAGTGGCGTGTGGAGTGCAGATCCTTCGACTCGCTCGCGCTCGCTCAGGATGACAACACTATGACAACAACACCGCTCTCCCACAGGCACCTTTGGCCGCGCTGGATATTCCTTCGCGCCCTCGGCCTCATCTTCTTCTCTGCGTTTTACTCACTCGCGTTTCAGATCCATGGGCTGATTGGAACGCGCGGCATTCTCCCCGCAGGCAGATATCTCGGAGAGGTGCACACAGCGCTCGGATGGATGCTCCAATTCTGGTACGCGCCCACGCTGCTGTGGATCAACTCGAGCGACGCCGCGCTCACGACGATCATCGCGGGCGGAATTGTTTGCGCGCTGCTGTTGACGGCGAACGTCTACCCGCGCGCCACCGCTGCACTCTGCACGGTTCTCTTTCTCTCGTGTATCTCGGCGCTCCAGGACTTCTCGTCGTATCAGTCCGACGGGATGCTCCTCGAAGCTGGTTTCGTTTCCATGTTCTTCGCGCCGAGCGGATTTCGTCCCGGATTGGGTGGCGACAGCCCGCCGTCGCGCTTCAGCCGCTTCATGCTGATATGGGAGTGGTTCAGGATCTACTTCGAGTCGGGCATCGTGAAGCTCGCTAGTGGCGATCGGCATTGGCGCGACCTCACGGCGATGGATGCGTACTACCAGAATGGCCCGCTCCCCACGTGGATCGGTTGGTATGTGCAGCACGCGCCGCACTGGTATCACGCCGGCACGGTGCTCATTACACTTGGCGCCGAGTTGATTTTGGTGTGGGCGGTGTTCATGCCGCGTCGGTATCGTCTTATGTGCGCCGCGTGCATGTCCGCGCTGCAGGTCGGCATCATTGCAACCGCCAATTACGCGTTTCTCAACTATCTCGTGCTCGTGCTTGGCGTGTTGCTGCTCGACGACGCCCTCTTTGCGCGCTTCGGGTTGAACGCGGGGGGCGAGAGCAGTGAGCCGCGTCCGCGTACGATGGTTCGACAGCGTGTCGAAGCCGGCATCTTCGGTTTTCTCATTTATGCGTCGGTGGTTGCGTTCTTCGCGGAAGTGTCGTCGTCTGCGTTCGCGCTGCCGGCGCGCGTGATCGCTCCGTTCCGCATCGCGAATGCCTATGGGCTGTTCGCGGTGATGACGGAGGCGCGGTATGAGATCGAGTTTCAGGGCAGTCGAGATGGCAAGACGTGGCTCGTGTATCCATTTCGCTACAAGCCGCAGGATCCCTCGGCGCATCCGGGTATTTACGCGCCGTATCAACCTCGTTTCGAATGGAACCTGTGGTTCGCGTCGCTCGGCCCGTGGCAGCAGTCGCCTTGGGTCGTGGCGGCTCAACAGCAGCTCATCGATGGTAGTCCGGAGGTGCTGCGTCTCTTCAGGAGCGATCCGTTTGAGGGAAAGCCTCCCGCGTTGGTGAGGACCGTGCTGTGGCAGTACTGGTTTACAGATTTACGGACCAGGCGAGACACGGGTGCGTGGTGGCGACGCAAGGAACTCGGCCCGTTCACGGGCGTGGTCGGCCATTTGTAGTGTGTCCTCCCGCACGAGCGTAGGAGCCTGTCATCCCGCATGAGCGGAGCGAATGTCGGGATCTGCTCTCCTCTCGTACTGGCCTGCTTCGGAGACGCGCACAGTAGATCCCGACACTCGCTCGTTGCACTCGCTCCTGCGGGATGACAGGCTTCACCTCTTGCTAAATTTCTAGCATATGCTAGTCTTCTAGCACATCCTCTCCAGGTGTCCAACCAGCATGCACCCAGAACAGCACCTTTCCCGTCGCGAACGGCAGATCATGGACATCCTCCACCGCGCTGGCAAAGCCACCGCGGCAGACGTCCTCGACAACCTTTCCGACGCGCCGTCATACTCGGCCGTCCGCGCCCTGCTGAAAATCCTGGAGACCAAGGGACACATCCGGCATGAGGAAGAGGGACGCGCTTACGTCTACATGCCGATCGTTCGGCGGACGGACGCACGCCAATCGGCGCTCTCACATCTATTGAAGACATTCTTCGACAACTCGGCAGAACAAGCCGTGGCGGCGCTGCTCGCCATCAAGGGCGAAAAGATGTCTGAAGCCGAGTTGAATCGGATGGGCAAGATGATCGACAACGCGAAGAAGGAGGGCCGTTGAGATGCATCCCTCCGCGTGGCTCGACCGCCTGAACACCCTTGCTCCCGCGTTTACGGACGCGGCGCTGCGCGGCGCACTCGTGCTCTTGCTTGCGCTCGTGATTTCGCAACTCATGCGTCGCCGTACCGCCGCCGCGCGACACCTGGTGTGGGTGGGCGCGATCCTGGTGCAGCTTGCTTTGCCCGTGTTCGCGATCTGGGGTCCGCAGTGGAACGTGGTCGTGCCGGATCAAGTCGCGAGTGTGATGCCTGTCGACTTGCGCGAGGCGCCAGCGCCGGCAATTGCGGACGTTCCTACTGCTGCGGTCACGACAACTGCGGGTGCAACTCCCTCGGTACGCGCGGGAACACAGTCCACCGCAAGTGCGGGTCCCTCGCTGCGCGCAGGACGACAGATAGCAACGACAAATCAACAAATTTCGGGCAAGCAACTGCTGCTCGCGCTGTGGGTCATCGGCGCCGCGTTCATCCTCGCGCGACTTGCAATTGGAACGTCGATCGTCGCGTCGCTCGCCCGAAAGGGCAACCGCATCGATGACGGCAATTGGCTCTCGTTGGCGCAGCGCACCAGCGCTGCGCTGCAAATCGATCGGCCCCTCACACTATTGCGTGGCACCAGGCTCGCGGTCCCAGTCACGTGGGGCATCGTCTATCCCGTCGTCCTCCTTCCAGACGACGCCGACGCGTGGCCCGAAGAACGACGCCGGTTCGTGCTCGTGCACGAGATGGCGCACGTCAAGCGCTTCGACGCACTGACCCAACTCGCAGGACAATTCGCCCTCGCGCTGTTCTGGTTCAATCCACTCGTGTGGATCGCAAACCGCCGCATGCAGCTCGAACGCGAACATGCGTGCGACGACTACGTCATTCGTCATGGGACGTCGCCCTCGCTGTATGCCGAAGAGCTGCTCTCGATGGTACGGTTGCTCGGCACGCCCGAGCATCGGTCGTCGCAGCCGGCGTTCGCGGCGCTTGCCATGGCGCGCCGCTCGGAATTCGAGGGACGCATGCTCTCCATCCTCGATCCCGTTCTCGATCGCCATCCGCTCAGCAAGAGCCGGACGATGCTCAGCGTCGTTGCTGCGCTCATGCTTGTCGTGCCACTTGCGGCATTGCATCCGTATCAGCGCGCGACAGAAGTAATCGTTCAGCGTGGCGTCGCCACACCAGGCGAAGTACGAGAACCAAAACCTGCGAACGATTTTCCGGAGTCGTTCAAGGTGACCCTCGCACCGTCGCGGAAAGGCAGTCCACTCGACACATACATCGTTGGCCTCAATCCGAAAACGCGCGACACGGTCGTCGTCTTGCGCACGCCGATCCCCAACCCGTATTCGGCCTTCGCCACCGGCGCGGAAAGCGTCGCAAGCGCGCTCGCGACCAAGGCCACCGGCGCGAAGGCGGCAACCGCGCAGGGCTGCGACAACATTCGGTTTGGCGGCACTGGCGAAGCGGTGTCCGCGCACTCGCATACTGACATCGAGTCGGGCTCGTCGATCATCGACGTAATGACGTTCAATGGCCAGCGCTGCTCGAGCGCCATGATTGTCGGCCTCGTGAAGATCAGTGCGAGTGAGGACGCCATCACCGAAATGCCGTTCGGGTCACACGCCTCGTTTCGCGAGCGCACGGTGAGCGAGGATCATGAGCTGTCGTTGTCGCGCACACCGGATGGCGCGATTCAGCACATGTATCGCCACAACGGCCAGGTAGCCGGTTACGACGAAAGTGCTCGGCGATGGTTCACCGGTTACCTGCCGACCGTGTTGATCGAGGCGGGCATCAACGTTGGACCGCGCGTCGCGCGTTGGCGCTTGCAAGGCGACTTCGAAGCGGTGTTGTCACGCATTGCCGCAATGACGAGCAGTGGGGCCAAGCGCGCGCACTACGAGGCCCTGATTACGAGCCGAGACCGGCTGTCGGGGCAACAACTCGACGAACTGATTCGAAGCGCGAGTCAAACGCTGACCAGCTCCGGCGACCTCGCGGGCGTACTGACGACTGCGGCGCCACGCGTGAAGCAATCGCGACAGGGTATATCGGCCGTGGAGAAAGCACTGGCGTTGGTGTCGTCGAGTGGTGACAAGACCGAGGTGCTTCAGGCGTATGGCCAGTCGGACGATCGCGAGATCCTGTTGTCCGTGGCCCGCGTTGCGTCGACGATCGCGAGCAGTGGTGATAGGGCGCGGTTGCTTTCAGAGCTTGCCCCTCGATACCTGAACAAGGACGACCGCCAGTTGGAGACGGCGTACTTCGATGTCGTCGAAGCGCTCCCGTCGTCGGGTGACATGCAAAGCGCTGTGGTGATCGCCATTCCATACGGCGCGCATTCTCCAGAGATCACGCGGCGAGTGATCAAGGCAATTCGCAAGATCCCGTCATCGGGCGATCGGGCTTCGGCGCTGATTGCCGCGGCGTCGAGCGGCTCGGTAACGACGAAGGAATTGCGTGATGCATTCTTCGTTGCCGCCAACGAGCTGCCATCGGACGGTGACAAGCGCAGCGTGCTACAAGTTGCGGCTCGCATGTTTCGTTAGCGATCAGCAGCTGTCATCCTGAGCGAGCGTAGCGAGTTGTTGCTGTCATCCTGAGCGACCGAAGCGAGTAGCTGTCATCCTGAGCGAGCGAAGCGAGTTGTTGTCATCCTGAGCGAGCGAAGCGAGTCGAAGGATCTGCACCTTTACTGCTAAAATTTTAGCATACAACGGAGTCAACATGAGTCTCGTCACCGCAGTATTGCTGGCCGCACCACTCGCGCTACTTCAGCCAGCTCACACGAGCTGTGACCTGACGCGCCGAGGGACACGAACCTCCTCGTCGGGCACACACGTCGATGCGGACGACAACGGCGGCTCGTCGCTCATCACCTTCTCGCATTCCGAACGCGGCAGGTGCACCAGCGCCACCATCATCGGACGCCTGCGCTACTCCGATGCGGAAGACGACATCATCGAGATGCCGTTCGGCTCACACGCGATGTTCAGCGAGCAAACGGAGAACGACCTCCGCGAGCTCACCATCACGCGCGGTCAGGACGGCGCGATCGTGCACCAGTATCGCCACAACGGCGCGGCCGCCGCGTTCGACGACGACGCACGACGCTGGCTCGCCGGATTTCTCCCGGCGATCCTGATGGACGCCAGCATCAACGTGGTACCACGCGTCGCGCGTTGGCGTGCACAAGGCGGCGTCGACAATGTGCTCGCGCACATCGCCACGATGAGCAGCTCCGGCGCAAAGCGCTCGCACTACGAAGCGCTTATCGCCGGCGAGCGACTCTCCAATACGGATCTCGACAAGGTTGTGCGGCAAGCAGGCCAGAATATCGAGAGCTCCGGCGACCTCCGTTCCGTGCTCGAGAAGGCCGTACCCACGCAGCGCGGAGGGCTCGCGAACGATCGCGATGTGCTGCTCTCCGTCATGCGCGCTGCGCGCTCGATCCAGAGCAGCGGCGACAAGGCCGGCCTGCTGCAACAGCGTGCGCAACGCTACCTCAGCGCCAACGACGAGGAACTTTCGCGCGCGTTCTTTCAGGTCGCGCTCACGATTCCGTCATCGGGTGATTTGCGCAGCGTGCTTCAAGCTGCCGTGCCACTGGTCGCCAACTCGGCAGAGCAAACGCTCATGCTCATCGACGCTTCGCGCAACATCCCGTCGTCGGGCGATCGCGCCGACGTGTTGGTATCGCTCGTGGGTTCCGGCGCGCTCAAGAGCCAACGCGTACGCGACGCCTTCTTCGATGTGGCAGCGACGATTCCATCGAATGGAGATCGGAGTCGCGTGCTCGACGCAGCGGGTCGTCGGCAATAGGTACCCCTGTCATCCCGCATGAGCGAGCAAAGCGAGCGAGTGTCGGGATCTATCTCAATGCGCCTCGAAGGAAGCCACCGCACACTCACAGTAGATCCCGACGCTCGCTGCCGCTCACGCGGGATGACAGCTCTCAGCAATTCTACCCGCGGGATGACAGTTCTCGGAAATACTACCCATGAATGCAAAAACACTAGTAGCGCACGCCGCCCTTCTGTTCGCCATCGCCATCTCTGCGCATGCCCAGGCCCCGCTAACAGAGTCGAGGGTAAGACCGGTCGCAGCCATCCACGAACCCACGCCTCGCGCCACGCGTATCGCGCACGCACCGACGCTCGACGGCGCCGACACGGACGACATCTGGCAAGGCACCCCACGCATCTCCGCGTTCCGCCTCTTCGATCCCACCGAAGATGGCGATCCGCCGTTCGCGACCGAAGCACGCGTCGCCTATGACGACAAGAATATCTACTTCTTCATCCGCGCCTTCGATCCGCGTCCGGACAGCATCATCTCCCTGCTCAGCCGTCGGGACATCAAGACCGCGTCCGACCAGATCAAGGTGATGATCGACTCGTACCACGATCGCCGCACCGGCTACGAGTTTGCCGTCAACCCTGCCGGCGTAAAGCGTGACATCTACACATTCGACGACAACGAGGAAGACCAATCGTGGGACGCCGTGTGGGACGTGGCAACGCGCATCGATTCCCTCGGATGGACTGCCGAATTCCGCATTCCTCTAAGCCAGCTTCGCTACGGCGCGTCTGCCGAGAATGAGTTCGGCATCATGATCGTGCGCGACATTGCACGTCGCAACGAACGTGTCAGCTGGCCGTTGCTGCGTCGCTCACGCCCTGGCATCGCGTCCCAGTTCGCGGACGTCGGCGGGTTTGCCGGATTGCCGTCGCCGACTCGTATCGAACTCACGCCCTACGCCCTGACGCGCAACCAGACGGCCGTGCGAAGTTCAGGTTTTACGCGCGAACAACACGCTGCCATCGGCGGCGACCTGAAATACGGCATCACATCGAACCTCACGCTCGACGCAACGGTCAACCCGGACTTCGGGCAGGTGGAAGCAGATCCAGCAACGCTCAACCTCACCGCATTCGAGACCTTCTTCAACGAGCAGCGACCATTCTTTCTCGAGGGAACCGGCATCTTTCAGTTCGGCGACGATCCGACGAGCATCTTCTACTCCCGCCGCATTGGCCGAGCGCCGCAGCTCGCCGGATTGGTGTCCGATGAGAACGCGGACGTGCCCGGCGCCTCTCGCATCCTTGGCGCAGGGAAACTCACCGGCCGCCTGTCCGACGGAACATCCGTCGGCGTACTCGGCGCCGTTACGGAGCGCACCGACGTTGGCAGCGTGAACGTCGAGCCGGCGACGACGTACGGCGTCGTCCGCGCGACGCGCGACTTTCGCGACGGTGAGAGCGCACTCGGCATCGTCGGCACGACGGTGCATCGCGCCCTCGGCGCAACGACAGACCAGTATCTGCGCGGCGATGCGCTCACGGCGGGCATCGACGCACGTCATCGCTTTGACGGTGGGCACTACAGCGTGCGCGGCTCGCTCGTGGCGAGTTCGGTGCGAGGAACTCCATCTGCCATAGCGCGGACGCAGCGGTCGAGCGTGCACTCGTTTCAGCGCCCCGATGATGCGCTATCCGTCGACACCACGCGCACATCACTCGATGGAACGTCGCTGTCACTTTCGGCGAACAAGGTATCGGGCGTCGTGCGTGCCGATTTCCAGTACCAGTATGTGTCGCCTGGTTTTGAGACGAATGACCTGGGCTTCCTCAATCGCGCGGACATGCAGTCGGTGTTTGCCGGGATGCGACTGGTTCCGAACAAGCCGCTTGGAAGCTGGCGTAATGCCGAACTGGACATGAACATCGCCAACCAGTTTACCGCTGCGGGCATGCGCAACGGTTCAACGATCGAGGCGTGGCTCAGCGGGTATCGTCCGAGCGGAGCACGGGTCTCCATTGATTCCTGGGTGGAAAACGCCTTAGCGACCAATTGCGACCGCTGCGCGCGCGGCGGGCCTGCCGTACGGCTGTCACCGTCGTGGAGCACGCTGGTGAACCTCAATGGCAATCCGCGGCTTCGCGTCTCGCCGACGTTTGCGGCGATTTACACGACTGCCGACGAAGGACGCTCTTATCTCTGGCGCGTTCGGCCGTACGTCACTTACCGGCCGTCCACGCGCGTGAGTGCCGAGCTGGGCACGCGGTTCCAGCGCAATTCCGATAACACCCAGTATCTCGGCACGGTCGGGGAGGTTGGCGCAGACAGCACGCACTACCTGTTCGCACATCTCGCACAGGATCTGTTGAGCTTCACGAGTCGCCTCGATGTCACGCTGCGCCCAACGCTGTCGCTGCAGATGTATGCCGAGCCATTCGTGACGGCGGGCCACTACACGAATGTCCGCGAGATTGCGGCGCCGCGTGCGGCATCGTACGACGCACGCTATCGCACTTACGCAGGTACGCCGCCCGACGGCGATTTCAACGACAAGTCGTTCAATGCCAGTGCCGTTGTGCGCTGGGAATTCCGTCCGGCGTCGACGCTCTTCGTTGTCTGGACGCAGTCGCGCGAGCAGGGCGATCGCGATTACGGAAACTTCGGGGCAACGCGCGACTACCGAAATCTTTTCGCCGCGCGGCCGGACAATGTGTTCCTCGTCAAGGCCGCGTATTGGCTTGGGCGGTAGCGTTGTCGTCCTGAGCGCAGCGGTAACCGACAGCAAGGGGTGGCTGCAATCGTGCTCGCATGGCATCTTAGGCGAACAGGAGGCGCTCGACGACGAGGCCACCGGCTCGACCCTCGCTACGCTCAGATGCCAAATCGTACCGCGCACATTGCAGCCGTGCTTCTCCTCGTGACGGCAATCGCCGCACGTCCATCGTCGGCGAGCCGCACCGAATTGGCACTGCTTGGCAAGAATGCCGATCCGTGCCCCCTTCGTCCGGAGGACTCCGTGTTCGTGGGAGCCACACCGGTCTACCGCGATTGCGCGGTCACGACGAAGGCCTTCCTCCTCACGAACGACATCCACGCAGACTTTACCCCGTCACGGGGAGGCCCTCGCTGCTACTCCGTGGAATTGGAATACGTCGTCAATGAGAAGGGCGAAGTAGAGACGGCCACTGCACGCGTGGTCAAAACGAACAACCAGATGTTCGCCGAAGCGCAGCTCTCGATTTTACCGCAATGGAAGTTTGAACCAGCGAAGCTGAATGACGTGCCCGTGCGGCAGATCGTGGTCGACAAAAAAACGGCGCAAGTGATGTCGGTCGTGGTCCCTAGCGGAAGTGGACGCGCGGCCGCGTCGTCGAAGGCCGC
>JBDTMO010000175.1:0-9287 GCA_039934235.1 bacterium
TCGTAGCGAGCACGGTGACGTTGGGGCAGGCGGCAAGCAGCGTGGCGACGAACGGCGCCGACGCGAGTACGTGCTCCATGTTGTCGAGCAGCAGAAGCGCGCGTCGTCCCGCGAGCGCAGCGATCGCGCGGTCGCCGGCGGGCGCCGCGCCCAGATTGCGAAGGCCCAGCGCCTGCGCCACCGATGACGGCACCAGCGCCGCGTCGGCGATCTCGGCCAGCGGCACGAACCACACGCCATCGGGAAATTGGTCGCGCACGCTCGCTGCGAGTTCCAGCGACAACCGCGTCTTGCCGGTGCCCCCGGGTCCGGTGAGCGTGAGCAACCGCGAGTCCGCGAGCAGCGTGCGCGCGGCAGCGAGCTCACTTTCGCGCCCAATTAGCCGAGTGACCGGGTTGGGCAGCGCGCCGCGTCCGGCTTCGGGAGCGCCCGGCCGACCGGTGGCATCGGATGAAGTGATAAGAGCGTCCAACGCCTCGCGAACGGCGGCCGCGCCGGCGGGACGTCGCGCGCGATCGTCCGTGAGCAGCGTGTCAACGAGCGAACGAACTCCCTCGTCGATTGACGCGAGTGCCTCGGTGCGCAGCGCGGGGGTTGCGCTCGCGCGCGGCCGCTGGCCCGTGAGCATCTCGTGCAGCATCACGCCCAGTGCCCAGAGGTCGGCGCTCGCGTCCACCGCATCTCCGCGCGCCTGCTCGGGTGACATGTACGCCGGCGTGCCTACCGCAGCATCCCGCGTGAGGACGTCCGGCTCCTCGAGCAGCTTCGCGATCCCGAAATCAGCAAGGCGCGCCGCGCCTTCGGCGTCGAACAACACGTTGGCGGGCTTCACGTCGCGATGGACGATGCCCGCGGCGTGCGCGGCAGCGAGCGCGCTTGCAATCTGCGCCGCGATGCGAAGCGCGTCGGGCATCGTGAGCGGCGAGCGCGCAATCCGCTCGCGCAACGTCTCGCCAGGATAGTAGGCCATCGCAATGAAGAGCTGGCGCTCGTCCGTCTCGCCGGTGTCGTACACCGTGGCCACGTGCGGATGCTCCAGCCGCGCCGCCGCGCGGGCCTCGGCGCGAAAGCGGGCGACCGCGTTGGTATCCACCGCGGCAGCGGCAGCGCGCAGGAACTTGAGCGCGACACTGCGTTCGAGCTGGTGGTCCCACGCGAGGTGGACGTCACCCATCGCGCCGCTGCCCAGGAGCCGCTCGATGCGATACCGGCCTGCGATGAGGCCAGGGGCGGATACGTTGGGCGTGGCGGGGCGCAGCAAGCGCAGGAAGTCGCCCGAGCGCTCCGCGGCGGCGAGCAGGGCGGACACTTCGCGGCTTACTTCTGGATCGGGGCCGAGCTCGCGCAGAAGCGCTTCGCGTTCAGCAGAATCGAGCTCGATCAGCTCGTCGAAGAGGCGTCGCGCCTCGGCGTGCAGGTCAGTCGCCACGGGGGAAAACTACCATCGCCCACCGGCCCCTGACAGCGAAGTTGAGCGCCGATGAACATTTGGTCGACATTTGTCGATGACGGTGTCGCAGCACGCACATCGTCACCGTCTACCCGGATGTAGTGCAAGAAAAGGTCACTCGTCGTCACCTCAGCCAATGCGGCCGACGCTATCTGTATGAAGCGATCCTGGGCTTCGTCGGTCCGCCTTCAATACCTGTATAGCGTGATGCCGCCGCGGCGATGTTTGCGGGTTTGCCTGTGAGCGGTTCGCTGAGGAAGGCTTCGACGATGTCCGCGGCGGCGCGCTGGGTTTCGGCGGGACCGCGGCCGCCGCCGATCAAAAGCGACAAGGCGAAGCGGGCGGGCGGGGCGAAAAACAGGGGCGCGTCGGTGAAGCTGTAGTGGTTCGCGCGTTTGATCTCGAAGTGCCAGCCGGGTCCGGTCATGTTGTCGAGCAGCGTGGTGTTGTCGGCAATGTTCCGCGCGCTGTGGCCGGTTTCGACGTGGTCGCTCTCGAGTAGCAGGAAGGGCCGGTCGAGGCGGGCCGCGATCACCGGGCCGTAGAGCGTGCCGTCGATGTTCGCCGCTGCCGTGATGCGCGGATCCTTCAGCATTGCAGTTGCAGCTGCCGCGCCGCCGAACGAATGGCCGATGGCGGCGATGTGCTGGAGGTCGAGATGGCCGGCGAGAGTTGAGCCCACCGCGTCGGGCCGGGCGATCTGGTCGAGCGCAAAGCGGATGTCGGCGACGCGCGTGGCGAGCTTGTCGACCATGTAGGCGGTGCCGGCCGCGTCGTCGCCGCCGGGGAAATCGTTTTTTTGCGTGGCGATCGTGCCGTCGGCGAGCTGGGTGACGGCAACTTCAAACGGATGGTCGATGGCGAGCACGACAAAGCCGCGGCTGGCCAGGTCGGCGGCGAGGCTCGTGTAGAACGCGCGCGGAGCGCCGAAGCCGGGGGAGAGCACGACGACGGGCCATTGCGGCTTGTCCGCCGCTACGGCTGCGCCCGTGAGGCCATGGGTGTCCACGCGGCCATAGCTTTCCAGAAGAAAGCCGGGAAACAGCGAGATCTTCGCTGGCAGGCGGCCGAGGCCGTCGATGTACGCGGAGTGTTTGCCACGTGTACCGGGCCGGGCGGGATACCAGGCCTGCACGATGACGTTGCGGCTGTCTTTGGCGTCCTCGGTTGCGGCCTCGCCGCGTGCAAGGTCGATCCACCGGAAAACCTGCGTGCCGACGGCGTGCGGGCCGTACGGTTTCGGCAGCTCCGGGACAGGTGGCATCAAGGTCCATGGTGCGATGACCAGCAAGGCGAGGGCGCCGATGGCGATGCGGCCCGATTTGGGGGCGAGGCCGCCTGAAGCCCTGGGCGTATTGCGGAATAGCGACAGCACGCCGAACACCACGATGGCGACATAGCCGGAAAACAGCTGCCAGTAGACGCCTTCAATGGCGATCTGGAGAGCGGCCAGCACGATAAGGGCGGCGGGCGCCCGTCTCATCCACTTTTGAGCGCGCGATGGCGCAACCACCCACCAGGCGGCGACGACCGTGATGGATCCAACAAGCAAAATGTCGGTCAGGGACACGGGACTCGCAGCTGCGATGGCCGGCTGCGCCAGAAGCGCCGGAACCTGTTTGGAAGAGGGAACCTTCTGGCGTCGCGCCTCGGAGTGCAGGTGAGTCGCCACGTGGCAAAACTACAACGCACCGCCGGCCCTGACAGCGAGACGAAAAGTCGGTGAAAAATCCGGACAGTATTTGTCGCTGAGGGTGGTAGCAGCACTCACATCGCCACCCGTCTCCCCGGATGTACATCATGAAAAAGGCACTCATCGCCGCCGCCGCAAGCATCGCGATCACCACACTGGGCGTGGCCGTCGCCTGTAGTGACAGCACCTCGCCCGCCGACTTGTCGGCGCTCGTGTACGGACCATCGGTAAGCTTCGCGCAGGGCTCGGCGCGAAGCTGGGTACAGCTGGACGCGTCGGGCGTGCCGACGTCCATGGGCATCGCGATGACCGAGACCGCACTGAGCGGCCTGCCCACCACGGTGTCCGGTCCCAGTCCTACTGCACTCATGGTAACGCTGCCGCTGCCCGCCGAGGCGGCGACCACCGGCTTCGATCACGCGGAGTTGGGGTGGAATCCACTTGGCCACGATCCGGTGCAGATCTACGGCCTGCCACACTTCGACATGCACTTCTACACGGTGAGCTCGGCGACGCAGATGGCCATCCTGCCGAACGATCCGCAGTGGGCCGCAAAGGCCGCGAACCTGCCCGCCACGGCGTACGTGCCCGCCGGTTACGTGCCGCCGCCGGCGCCGATCCCCGCAAGCGCGATTCCGCAGATGGGCGTGCACTGGGTCGACGTGAAATCGTCGGAATACAACGGTCAGCCCTTCAGCAGCACATTCATCTACGGCTCGTGGGACGGGCAGTACATCTTCCTGGAGCCGATGATCACCAAGGCGTACCTCGACAGTCATCCGACCAACGCCACGAAGAGCATTCCGCAGCCAGCACAGTGGTCCAAGCCGGGCAGTTATCCCACCACGTACACGGTGAACTACGACGCAAGCGCGAAAGAATTCCGTATCACGCTTGGCGGGCTGACCAAGCACTAGTGAGTCGAAAGTCTCGGGTTGTCTAGCGCATTACAGCTTCTACCTCCCGACACTAGCTCGACATGCACGAGAGCCGCCCGGAGCGACAACGCTCCGCGCGGCTCGTTGCGTCATCACCATCGCGAGGTCGTCATGCGCGCGGCGGGCAGCATCATCGTGAAGCGGCTTCACGGGCGCGCTCCACTCCCGTCGCCCGCGCGTCGACTTCTCGCATGTTGCCGATCCCGCAACACTCGTCCATGTTGCGCCCGTGCAATCAGCGATCGAAATGCAGCTCCAGTCCGCCGTCCACGACCGCTACCGCATTGGACCGGTGCTCGGCGAAGGTGGCATGGCCACGGTATATCTCGCCGAGGACCTGAAGCACGATCGCCAGGTCGCGCTCAAGGTCCTCAAGCCGGAACTCGGCGCGCTGCTTGGCTCCGAGCGATTCCTGGCGGAGATCCGCGTTACGGCCAACCTCCAGCATCCGCACCTGCTGCCGCTGTTCGACTCTGGTGAGGCGAACGGCCTGCTGTATTACGTGATGCCGCTGGTGGAAGGCGATTCGCTGCGCGCGCGGCTCGATCGCGAGCGGCAGTTGCCTGTCGCTGAAGCCGTGCGCATTGCCGTCGAGGTAGCGGGCGCGCTCGACTACGCGCACCGGCATGGAGTGATCCATCGCGATCTCAAGCCGGAGAACATCCTGCTGCACGACGGGCAGGCGCTTGTCGCCGACTTCGGTATCGCGTTGGCTGTGAGCCGTGCCGGCGGCGAGCGCGTTACGCAAACCGGCATGACGCTCGGAACGCCACAGTACATGAGCCCCGAGCAGGCCGCCGCCGAGCGCACGATAGACGGGCGATCCGATATCTATGCGCTGGGTGCTGTGCTCTACGAGATGCTCACCGGGGAGCCGCCCCACACGGGCGCCACGATGCAGGCCGTGATCGCGCGCGTGCTCACGCAAACGCCGCCCAGCGCGCGTTCGGCGCGTGCGAGCATTCCGCAGCATGTCGCCGATGCGCTCGACCGTGCGCTGGCGAAGGTGCCGGCAGACCGCTTCGACACCGCGCAGCAATTCGCGCAGGCGCTCACTGCGCAGAGCGTGGAAGTGGGGTCGGGCGCACGAACTGCCGACGCGAACGTCACGCGGGTCAATGCGCGCAAGCGGCGTGTGGCTGTTGGCGCGGGCGCGTTGGTGCTCATGGCGGCTACCGCTGCCGCGACGCTCGCCTGGTCTCGGCGCGGCGACACCGAGGCGCACGTGGTCCGTCTGCTGATGAAGGCGCCCCCCGACGCCGTGTCCCCGGCGACGATAGCGCCGGATGGTCGCCAGCTTGTGTATGTCGGTATGTCGCAGGGTAAGCGCGTGCTGTTCATCCGGCCCATCGACGACTTTCGCGCGACACCCATTCCCGGGACGGAAAACGCGATCAACCCGTTTATCTCGCCCGACGGTAAGTCAGTGGGCTACTTCGCGACAGACGACAAGATCCGTCGTGTTGCGTTCTCCGGCGGCGTTCCTACGGTGGTGACGTCCGCCTTCCGGCTCGGCAGCGCGACGTGGGGCGGCGCGGCTAATGACGTCATCGTCACGGACTTCGAGAAGCTGGGCGTGCTCACGTGGGTGCGTCTCTCGGATGGCGTGACAGGCAGGCTCACGACGCTGGACACTGCGCGTGGCGAGACGATGCACTACGCCCCGATAGCCATGCCGGACGGGAAGTCCGTGGTGTTCGTCATTGAGTTGCGCGCGCGCGGCACGGGTCAGCACGATGGCGAAATCGGGCTCGTGTCGCTGGCCGACGCGAAGGCCGGCCCGGCGCCGGTGACGCGGCTCGGCATCAAGGGTCGAGTGGCCGTGGGATATGTGGACGGATGGCTGGTGTACGAGGGCGCGGATCCCAGTACGCTCATGGCGGTGCGTCTCGATCTCGGGAAGCGCCGCGTAGAAGGCACGCCGCTCGTGGTACTTCAGGACGTCGCGGGCATCTCGGCCGCGCATCTCGCCAGAAATGGCACGCTGGTGTACTCGCATGCCTCGTCGAGCGACAACGAAGCCTTGCTTGTGGATTCCGCCGGCATCTCCAAGCCGCTGGCTGAGGGGATGTCACATGGGCCGTACATGAATCCTCGGCTCTCGCCGGACGGGCGCCGGCTCGTGATCCAGGGTACGTCGCCGGAAGGCAGCGACTTGTGGATCCACGACCTCATCGCGGGCACCGCGACGCGGCTGACGACAGCCGGCAGTGTGATTTCGCCGGCGTGGACGCCCGATGGCAAGCGGGTCATCTTCGTCTCGATCGCCAGTGGCCGGAGCGCGCTGATGTCGCAGCCGCTGGACGGAAGCGCAGCGTCGCTGCTGTTCCGCGCGCCGGACCTCGTCGTGTCGCAGGGCGTCACGCCCGACGGACGCACGCTCGTCTTCCAGCGACAGCTCAACAACGTCTGGAGTATCTGGAAGACGGAATTGGACGGTGCGCACGCGCTCGTGCCCGTGGTGCATGAGGAGTTCGACAACTACATGCCTGCGCTTTCGCCGGACGGGAAGCAGCTTGCGTACGTCTCCACGTCATCCGGACGTCACGAGATCTATGTGCGCAGTTTTCCGGAAGTCGGCGCGCCGGTGCAGGTGTCGCGGGAGGGAGGCACCGAGCCCGCGTGGTCGCGTGACGGACGCCACCTGTACTATCGCAATGGCAACCAGATGCTCGGCGTCGACATCAATGCGGCGCAAACTTCCGTCGCGATCTCGGCGCGCAGCGCCCTGTTTCGTCGCACCTTTGAGGGTGAGATGCCGCATACGAACTTCGTTCCCACTGCGGACGGACGCTTCATCATGATTGGAGCGAGCGCTGGCGCGACGCCGGACTTGGTGGTGGTACTTGGGTGGCTCACCGAGTTGCGCACGCGCATCGCGAGCCGCTCGTAGGCCGTTGGCGCTCGACAGCCGCGCGCGCACACACCGCCCCTCCAAGTCATCGAGCGCCGCCGTGAGCACGTCTTCATGGACGCTTCACGTCCATCACCCGCACGTCGCTCTCGCGCGCCTGCGCGAGGAAGAACAGTTGCCCGCGCTTGACCCGGAACGAGCCGCGATTCGGCGGATGTAGCCGCGGATCGAAGTGAACGAGCGCGCGCGGCGCGCCGCCCGAAGTCGTGGTCGACCAGATCGTCGCCGTCCCGCCTTGGATCGTTGGTCAGCGACATCCCCGTTTCGGTCATGCGCGCACCGCCCGTCCTCGAGGCCGCGAGCGCGATGCCGAAGTCCGCGACGAGCGCATGTCCCGCCTGCAGCAGGATATTCTCCGGCTTGATGTCGCGGTGGATCACGCCGTGTGCGTGCGCGTGTGCCAGCGCGTCGGCGACCTCGCGTGCGAGACGGTCGCGCAGGCTTTCGCCGTCGACGAACGGCATTACGTAGAACACCGTCTTGTCCACCGCGCCTGAATCGAACAGCGACAGGATGTGCGGGTGCTGCAGCGTGGCGGTCGTCCGGATCTCGGCCAGGAAGCGCTCGGCGCCAAGCACTGCTGCGAGGTCGGGGCGCATCATCTTGATCGCGACGTCGCGGCCATGACGCTCGTCGCGCGCGAGATACACTGTCGCCATGCCGCCGCGTCTGAGCTCGCGCACGATGTCGTAGCGGCCGGCGAACGCGATGCGGCGTTGGCCAACAGGTCGTCGGCGTGAGTCATGGCAGCGCCCGACTATGCGCGCGGCGATGGGAACTGGGCAGGGCAGGAATCCGGTCCGGGGAGGACGAGCCAAGGGACATATCCCCGGCGCGTGTTCGCGGGCAAGGAGTCTCGGTGGGCGGCTCGACCCTCGACGTCGTCGATGGTGAAATCTTCATCGCCGCGCCGAACTCCATCGATCAAGGGCTCGCCGCACCCGCTGCTTACCTGACGACGTTGTACGCGATCGAGCGGATCTGGAATCTTCCGTACGTCCACTCGCCGGACGGCTCAACCCAGTTCGCGTCGCCGAGGATTCCGACGCGGATGCCGTCCACCTCACCGTAGCCGGAGATCGGTGTTGACCACGGCACGTTGCGACTGCTGCCCGCGGCCTCTTGGGGCCGGTCGTTCGAGCGAAACCCGACAAGGTCGCCTGAAGCGTCGAACGTGAGTGTCGCTGACACGACGTTGCCCGCATTGCTGAACGTCGCCAGCAGTGTTCGATCACTCAAGGTTTTCCACGTGAACGGAAGCCCGAGCACCGCAGCCGGTGACATCACCACGATGTCGTTCATCAGCGTCACAGTTTCGGCGCGCGTGAGGACAGGTCCGTGCGTGTCCACGACGGGGAACAGGCCCGCGATCTTCACCTGAAAGGTGGCGGCGCCGTCAACGTACCGGTGCAGGACGTCGATCGGCACACCACCGCGCGACGCATTCATGTGGAAGAGCCGCGCCGGTGTGTCGAAGAATTCGTACTGCGTTGCCGTCGCAGTCATCCACGGTGACGTTGCGCTGCTGCGCATCTCTGCATCGAAGCGCACCCGCATGTTGTGGATGCGTGGGCGGCCCAACGCGCCGCTGCGTCGCAGGTAGGTCTGCATCAACGCCGGTAGGCTCGCGAGATCTCCCTCGGTGACGTTTGCCTCCGCGACGTTGGACGCTGCACCAACCGGATGCGCGAGCAGCGCGTCGCGATCGCGGGCAAAGCGTGAGCGGAAGCTCGATGGACGAGTGTCCAATGCCAGCAGTACCAGCGGAATCAGGATTACCAGGTTCGCGAGTGTGCCGACTCTCGCGTCGCTCCACGACTGCGCGATCATCACTTGCGACAGAACCACGCCCGGCAGTCCCAGCGCCCACCACCACGGCGCGCCAATCGCAAAGGCGACCGCTGCACCTAAGAGGAAGATGGCGGCGAGCAACCAGAGCGCTCCGCCAATTGGGGAGATCGGGATACGCAGTTGCGGCAGGCCCGCCCAGCCGAACGCCTTAGCGGCGCCGAGCAGGTGAAGCATGCCGTGTGCGGCGATCAGGAAGACAAATGCAATCCGCACAGAGTCAACTCCGCTGTGGCGTAGCGCGACGACGCGGATCATGCGCAGCCGAAAGTCTCCATCTGCGATGCCCGCCCCGCTGCCGCGACGCCAAGGGGCCGCCCACTGATATCCGTCACAGACTCATCAGGGATTCGATGACCGGTTCCCATGAACTGGCACGCGTCTGCGCAGTGATGTCGTTGACGGTCACCACGGCGGCGTGCGCGCGTGCGCCGGCGTTTCTGA
>JBDTMO010000176.1:0-9284 GCA_039934235.1 bacterium
CGACGATGAGGAGGTTGGCGCCCGCGAGCTTTGCGAGGAGCGGGACGCTGAGAATCCGCTCGACGATGTGCCACTGCGTCGTTGGTTGATTGAGTCGATCGTGCAAGTTGGCTACTGGGTATTCAGAATCGGGGACCATTTTCGCGCGGACCAGTCGTATCGAATGGCTTCACGGCGACGCGCCATGGTCCTTCAGTTGTGTCGAGTGGTCGGCCATTGCGCTGACCGCCGGACGCAGCTCGATGCGAGCGCGTTGATCGAATGACGAATCACGACGTGATGGATAGGGGCCGGTTGGTTAGTGCCAACTTTCATTTGACAAGGATCGAGGCCGTGCACGGGCGCAGGAAGGGGCGAGAGTGCTTGGTGTGCCTCGGAGGGTTGTATGGCAGTATTGCCATACCGCCCTCACACCCGGGTCACATGTTCGACCGAAGCAACGTCGTCGCCCAGCGCGAACGCCGCAATGCCGTAAACGTCGAGAGTACACGACGCGGCCGCGCCCGGCCCCTCATCGCACAAGAAATGGCCGTAAGAGAGCCTCATCGCCTTTCGCGAGCCATCGTGCCACCCCTCGCCCCAGCAACGACCCAATCACATTCCCCGTCCCGGAATACCCGCCAATCGCCCACACACCTTCGCGAACTTCCCGTACAATCGGCAACTCATTCGGCGTATAACTCACACTCGCCGCCCACCGATGCGTCACAGGCGCACTAACACAAAGCTGATCCCGCAACCGATGCTCGAGCGCCGCCTGCACTGTCTCCGACGTCGCCACCTCATGCGTCCACTCGCCCTCGCCGCCGACGTCGCGCGCACCGCCTAACGCAATCGCACCATCCGGCCGCTGCTGCCAATAGTCGTAACCCCATCGCGCGTAAACCGGACGAGTGAAGTTCACCTCATTCGTCGGCGCGGTGGCAAGCATCTGTAATCGCGCCGTACGAACCTCCGGCGACAGCTCGGGCAACAACAGGTCGAGCGCACCATCCACCGCGACGACAACATGCCGAGCGCGAATTGTTCCACTCGGCGTTCGCACGATACCCGGCGCGACATCAATCACCGGAGACCGTTCGAACAAGAGCGCGCCCTCGCTCATCGCCGCAGTCGCAAGCGCACGACACCGTTCGAGCGGCTGAAAAGTTCCGTCACCTGTAATGAGGATGCCCTGCCCTTCCGGCCCCTCGTACGACTCCGCGGGCAATCCATCCGCACGCATGGCGGCGAGTTGCTGCGCGCAATCCGCCAACTCCTCCGCAGATTCGGCAATGCGCAACGAACCACTTCGGTTCACCGTTACCGGCGTCAACTCGGCAATACGCTCGATCTCGTCGAGCGTGAGTTGATACATCTGTCGCGCGCGTTCACGGCCGTACCGACTTACAGCGTCGTGATAGAATGGCGCGAGACCAGCGAGCAGAAAACCGCCGTTGCGCCCCGCCGCGCCTCCGCCCACTTCGCCGGCGTCCACTCCCACAGCGCGTACACCGTGCCTGCCAAGCTCGCGCGCGCACACCAATCCCGAGCCGCCGAGCCCCACGACACACACGTCGGCGCGTAGGTCGCCTTCAAGCGAAGGAAGCCCTAACCCCTCACCAACCGCCCAGAGCGGCGTGCCCCCCGACGGCGTCATCGCAGTGGCTTACGCGTGCGACTACTCGAAGTCGAGCGCAAGATCGAGTGCAGGCGCCGAGTGCGTGATTGCGCCAACTGAAATCCAGTCGACGCCCGTTTCGGCGATGATACGCACGGACTCGAGATTGACGCCGCCCGAGGCTTCCGTAATTGCCTGGCCTGCGACGAGCTCGACGCACCGCTTCATCAGCTCTGTCGACATGTTGTCGAGCATGATGATGTCCGCGTGCGCCTCGAGCGCCGCCTGCACCTGCTCGATGCGATCGCACTCGACCTCCACCTTCGTGCCCACTGGCGCGAGATCGCGCGCTCGACGCACGGCGAGGCCGACGTCGCCGTCAACGGACGCGAGATGATTGTCCTTGATCAACACGGCAGTGGAGAGATTCAGCCGATGGTTCGTGCCTCCGCCAGCTCGCACCGCGTACTTCTCCAGCAGCCGCCAACCCGGTGTCGTCTTACGCGTGTCGAGAATCTTCGCGCGCGTGTCCTTCACCGCGTCGACATAACGCGCCGTGCACGACGCGACGCCAGAGAGTCGTTGCATGAAGTTCAGCGCGACACGTTCTGCCGCGAGGAGCGCGCGTGCGTGCCCGGACAAATACAGGATTGAATCGCCAGGATTGATGCGCGTGCCATCCTCGCAATCCACGCGGATGGTGACCTTGGGATCGAGCGTGCGAAACGCCTCGACGGCGAGAGGAATTCCGCACAAGACACCTTGCGCGCGCGCGACCAGCCGACCGCGCGCGTGACGATCAGAAACGACGGTCGCAATGGTCGTGAGATCATTGAACGCTCCGTCCTCGTCGAGCGCAGTTTTTACGAGCGCATGCAGCTCGGCATGCGCATACGGAAAGCGGAGCATCCCAACGCTACTCGCAGCCGGCGTGCTGAGCGGCGTGATCGTGCGCGGCGGGCTCGTGTGCTCGGACTCGTGATGCTCCATCGTCATGGGCGTGCTCCGTGCTTGCGGTTCCGCCGTACCGGCCCCCAAGGCTATTCGCCCGGGTCGGCCTTCGTTTCAGGGACTGGACTTTGGCCGCCAATGGCGATCATTCGTTCGATCGCAAGCCGAGCCCTGTCGGCAATCGGCTTGGGAACGGTGATGCGATGTTCGAGCCGCTCGAGCGCGCGCTTCACCTTGGGGAGCGTCGTGACCTTCATGTATGTGCACGATGCGCGCTCGTTCGCCGCAAAGAAGCGCTTTGCTGGATTTTCGCGACGTAGGCGATGCAGGATTCCCACCTCCGTCGCGATGATGAACTCGTCAGCGTTTGAAAGCGCAGGACGCCTGATCATGCCTTCGGTCGACAGAATCTGTACGCCTTCCGGATCCACATCGCCCGCTGACATCGCTTCGAGCACGCTGGTCGAGCAGCCGCACTCGGGATGAATCAGGAACTCCGCGTTCGGATGCAGCGAACGCTGCAGACGGATGTGCTCGGGATCGATGCCCGCGTGCACGTGGCACTCACCCATCCAGATGTGGATGTTGTCGCGCCCGCTTAGGCGCTTGACGTGCGCGCCAAGGAACATGTCCGGGCAGAACAGTATCTCGGTGTCGGCGGGAATGGCGTTGACGACCTCGACGGCATTCCCCGACGTGCAGCAGTAGTCGCTCTCCGCCTTCACCTCGGCCGTCGTGTTGACGTATGACACGACCACGGCGCCCGGATACTGTGCCTTCCATTCGCGGAGCTGCTCCGCGTTGATCATCGACGCGAGCGAACAGCCGGCGGCGAGATCTGGAAGGAGGACGGTCTTTTGCGGCGAGAGCACTGCGGCAGTCTCGGCCATGAAGTGGACGCCGCAAAAGACAATGACGTCGGCAGTGGTTTTGGCGGCTTCGCGGGAGAGTCCCAGCGAGTCGCCGACGTAGTCCGCGACGTCCTGCACCTCGGCGCGCTCGTAGTTGTGCGCGAGAATGACCGCATTTCGCTCGCGGGCGAGATCCTTGATCTCACCCTGTAGTTGGGCGATCAGCTCCTCGCGGGAGCGGACCGCTGTATCGCTCGTTCCCATCGCCGGAAGCTAATGCGGGTCAGGGCGTGATGTGAGCGGTGCCGTCCTGAACCGCAGGATGGCTGCGTGAGACAACGGAATTGCGAACAACGGCGCCAGCCTCCATACTCGCCGCGTCGCCAGTCATTGACCCTCGCACCCATGTGATCATGCTGAAAGAATTCAAGGCCTTCGCGATGCGCGGAAATGTGCTCGACCTCGCGGTCGGAATCGTCATTGGTGCGGCATTCGGCAAGATCGTGACGTCGTTCGTCGCGGACATCCTCATGCCGCCAATCGGACTCGGCCTGGGCAAGGCCGACATGTCGAGCCTGTTCATCGAGCTGTCCGGAGCCAAGCATGCCACGCTTGCCGAGGCGAAGGCCGCGGGCGCAGCCACGATTAATTATGGGCTGTTCCTGAACACCATCGTGGACTTCCTGTTCGTGGCGTTCGCCGTCTTCCTCATCGTGCGTGCGGTGAACAAGTGGCAGGCCCCCAAGACAGTGGTCGACGCACCGAAGATGCGCGAATGCCCGTACTGTCTCTCGTCCATACCTGCTCAGGCCACCAAGTGCTCGGCGTGCACCTCCGCCGTCGCCGCTGCGGCGTAGCCTCCTGAGCACATCGAAGGACCTGCACCTGCAGTTACGCAAAACGCAGGTCCTTCGCACATCAGACGCGCGACAACCAACCGTGGTACTGGGGCAACCGCCCGTGGACCGCGTCGAAAAACGTCGCCTGAAGTTGCCGAGTCATTGGGCCTGGCGTGCCGTCGCCAATGATGCGGCCGTCGACTTCCTTGATCGGCGTAATTTCTACCGCGGTGCCTGAGAAGAACAATTCGTCTGCCATCTCGACATCCATGAGAGACACGGGACGAATCGACACCGGCATGCCGAGGTCCGTCGCGATTTGCAGTACGCTGTCGCGTGTGATGCCAGCGACGATCGACGCATCGAGATCGTTGGTGATCACCACCCCGTTCTTGACGACGAACAGGTTCTCGCCCGAGCCTTCGGCAACGGCGCCCGACGCGTTCATCATGATGGCGTCGTCGTAGCCGCGACGGATTGCTTCCTGCACCGCGCGCACTGAGTTCGTGTAGTGACCGCACGCCTTCACGAATGGCGGCAGCGTCGACGAGTCGATTCTGCGAACCGTCGACACCGTGACGCGTGCGCCATGATCGGGTCCGCCCTGGATGTACTGTCGCCCCGGTACGGCAATGATTGCGACAGAAACAGGACAGTCTTTCGGCCACACGCTGAAGCTGTGCGAATCGAAGAACGCGAGTGGGCGCAGGTACGCGTTCTCCAGCTTGTTCGCGCGAATGACGTCGAGCGATGCCGCGCACAATTCGTCGAAGGAATACGGTAGCGCGATCTCGTAAAATGAGGCTGACGCAGCCAGGCGGCGCATGTGCGCATCGAGCCGGAAAATCGCGGCGCCATCGGGCGTGTCGTATGACCGCATGCCCTCGAACACGCCAGTTCCGTACTGGAGCGCGTGCGCGGTCACGTGCACCTGCGCGGCGTCCCACGACACCAGCGCACCGTTCATCCAGATGAAATCGACCTTGCTGAATCCGGCCATGTGTCTCCCGATGGAATCGTTTCGCCAACTCGGCGCGCAGAGTATGACGGCAAGTCAACGAACTCGGCAAGCATGCGTTGGCAAAGGTGCAGATCCTTCGACTCGCTTCGCTCGCTCAGGATGACAAGCGTTCTGGACACGTCTCGGCGCGCAGGACACCTTTTCTGTATCCGCTAACAGGACTCCGTCGCGATGACCGTGCGCTTGTTCGTCATTCCGCTCGCACTCGCGTGTGCGACGAGCGCATCCGCGCAGCAACCAGCGCCCGCACAGCTTTCGCGCGAGGAGATCACCGCGCTTGCCAGGCTGCAGGTCGCGATCAACGCGGCGCATGATTCGGCGAACGTCCAACTCGCACTCGCTCGCAACACCACGACGCAGGCGCAACAGGCCCTTCGCAGCAAGCTCGATGCACAGATCGCCGAGATCGTGCGACAGGCCGGCTTGAGTAACGAGGACTACTCGCGAAAGACGTTCGTCGTAAGCACCGATCCACCATCGCGAAAGGTGTTCGACAGCGTGGTCGTTGCCATTGTCGGCGCACCACTTCCGGGGACGTACGTGGCTCCCGCCGCGCGCGCCGTGGTTGCCGTTCCGGCGGGACCAGTGGGCGTCCACATCGGGCACGTCATCAACGCATTTGGCGACACGCCGAACGGACAGGGATTGCTCGTGACAGCGATTACAGAAGCGCGCATTGCGGCTCAACACGCGACGCTCGCGGCAAGACAGCCCACCAATCTCGAGTACATGAAGACGCACGCCGGCCACGTGATCAACGCGATCGACCCGACAATCGTGGCGGCCGGTCCCGGATTGAAATACGGCCTCAAGAAGGCGACGGCAGGCGTGGTGACGCACATCGAGCTCGCGGCGGGAGCGGAGGGCGCGTCACCGAATGTGGTCACGCACGCGCGACATGTCGCGACGTCGGCGCGGAACACGCTGGCGCGCGCAGACCAGTTGCTGGCGCTCGCGCAGAAAGTGCAGGCGTCTGCGTCAGCGTCAGAAGCCGCTGCGCTCGTGAGTCAAATGGTGTCGCTTGCCGATCAACTGATTGCTGGTGCGGACGCGAATGCCGACGGCAAGATCACGTGGGAGGCTGGTGAAGGCGGCCTTCAGCAGTGTGATGAGCACGTGAAACTGATGCTTGCCAACTAACGCTCGTTGTCGTCAGGCGGACGCACTGGCGCCTTGCGCGTGCTATCTGCAGCCGGAGGCGGAGGAATGGGCTCGAATTCCTTTTCAGGAATCCTGAACACCTTCGCGATCGTCGGGTCGCCTTCGTTGCCCATCACGCGCTGCGCCGCATACTCACCCACCACGGGGCTGAACTTGAACCCCTCGGCGTTTCCGCCCGCGACGATCCACGCGTTGGACATCTGCGGATGTTGATCGATGATGAAGTTTCCGCTGGACGTGGACTCGTAATGGCACGAGTGCGTTTGTGCGACGGGCGCATCCTTGAGCAGCGGAAAACGGTGCGCCACGAACCGGCGTGACCCTTCGATTCGCGCTGCATCGGCCCACCGGTCGCTCAAGTCTGGATCGAGCTGTTGCGGAGGCGTTTCCGGTTGCGCTGGACGTTGCCCAGCCGCGTTCGCGCCAGCAGGTGCCGCTGCGGCGGCGCCGGGAGCAGGCGGAGGAGTTGGCGCGCGCTCCGAGCCGCGTACGCGAAAGCCGCGGTTGTCCACCGGCAGCGCGGCCCAACCAGTCACGCCGGGAAAGTTGTAGCTCGGAATATTTGGAAAGGTGAAGCGCTGATCGTTGACCGGCGTCGCGAAGTAGACGACGTACCCCATTGGCGCGCGAGTCTTTTTGCCGAGCAGCTCCGGGAACGTCTTGCCCAACCATGGACCGACGGCGAAAACGAAACGGTCGGCGCGGAGGACATGGCCTGTGTCGAGCGAAATCTCCTCGAGCTTCCCGTTGGCGACTTTCGACGGCGTGGCGCGACCAATGACGATCTTGCCACCGAGCTTCTCGAACACCGCGGCGGCCATCTGTGTGGCACGACGCGCACGGACGACACCGGCGTCCGGCTCGTAGAGCACCGCCGTGATGTCGTCCATCGAGATAACGGGGAACGCCTTCCGCACATCGTCGGGATTGAGCACCTGGTACGGGATCTTGTTCTTGTCCCACCACACCTTGGTGCGCAGCTGGAAGTTGTCCCACTCGGTGCGCATGATCAGGTCGCCCGTGGTGTGGAACAGGTTGAGCCGGAACTCGCGTCCCCATTCGTCGTCGAACGCGATCCACCGCTTGATCGCCTCGCGCGCCCACAACATCCAGAGTTCGCCGAGTGCGCCGGTCTTGTCGCCGTAGGAGGAGCGGACGCCGCGCGTTTCGTCGCCGGACGTCGAGCGTGAGTTGCCCGGACCGTAGGCGTCGACGAGCGTGACCTTCGCGCCCATCTTCTGCAGGTTGAGGGCGGTGAAGCTGCCCCACACTCCTGCGCCGATGACGACGATTTCTGGCGAGGCGCTGGTTGAGCGGACGGACGTTGCAGCGCGTGTGATCGGTGCGGCACTACCGCCGGCGACGTTCGCGCCGCCGACCACCAGCAGGCCCGCGCCCGCGCCGGCAACCTTGATGAATTCGCGACGCGGCAGTGCGTCGGTGTCCGTCGTCGAATCGTTGGGCATGATTGCGTTGGTGGGAAGACGCAAAGGTGCAGCACGGCGGAGGCGAAATCAAACGCTATTTTCCAACAATTTCACGCTCCACAATTTGCTCGGCGAGCCGTATACTTGGGCGACTATCGAATCCACATGACATAACTTGTCATCCTGAGCGAGCGCAGCGAGTCGAAGGATCAGCACCTGCTGTTGCGCAGTACAAACGCAGTCCCGCACCCGGAGACGTCAATGCGCATGAGCCGCTGGACCGTGATGGCAGGGGCGACGATCGTCGCTGCGTGCGCGACTGCATCGACGAATGTGCGCACGCCGATTGGGGCGCACTTGTCAGCGAGCGCGCGTACTGGCGCGCAAGTCCCGTTGCGCGCAGACCCCAATGCGAAGGTCATCCTGTCGAGCGCCGCGGGCTTGCCGCCCGCGTCGTTTCTCCCTTCGCAGGCCGCGCGCGGTGAGCGTGTGTACGGCGCGACGTGTGGCGCCTGTCACCAGCCCGGCCAACTTGTTGGCCAGGGGTTCGTGGAGTCGTGGAACGATCGGCGCGTGTATGACTTTTACGCGCTCGTTCGCAGCACGATGCCGCTGGACAATCCTGGCGGCTTGACCGAGCAGGAATACCTCGACGTCGTCGCGTATCTCCTCCAGGCCCATCGCGCTCCTAGCGGTAGTGACTCACTGCGCGCTGATACCGTTGCCCTGCGGAAGACGCGGATTGCGGTGCGACTCCCTTAGTGGTCCTGTTCGGAAATGTGGTGACGTATTCACGGCCCGTGTTTCGTCATTCGTGGTTCGTTTCGTGCGCGCCTACCCGTCTTTTGTGATTCGTTGCTCGTGCTCCGGCGCCGCCGCCCGATAGGCCGTGTCGATGGAGTTGAGCCCGATGTTGCGGATCACGAACAACCAATCACGGACAACGGGTAGGCACACGCGAAACGGTCAACGACTGACGGAAGACGGGTCGTAACATCCAAGAAACAGCGGAGTTCCGTCACCAGCTCCGCTCCTGGATACGTCATCAAACTTCCGAACACGACGACTTAGGTCGAGCTTAACAGCCAGTGCACCGATGACTGTTCTTCGACCCGAGCTTTTCAAGTAGAGCGATCGTCTCCGGGAATGGACGCAACCGCTGCACAGGGCCATTGGCCATGTCCGCCGTCGTCCGGAAGTTGGTGGAGACCGCCTTCGGGTCTGCGCCCTTTGACACGAGATACATGATCATCTCGTTGTCGCCACGCGCCGCAGCGTGGTGGAGCGGCGTGTAGCCATTCTGGTCGCGCTGATTGACGTCGGCGTGCAGTTCCTCGACGAGGTAGCGCATGGCCGGCATCCAACCGTCGGGCGCATGCCGATGCGAATTCCCCGCGAATCCGTTGCCGTACCCAACGCCGGCCGCGTCGTGGA
>JBDTMO010000177.1:0-9278 GCA_039934235.1 bacterium
TCGGCATAAACGCGAACGGTGGGCCGGTCATTGTCCTGCTGAGCAACAAGCAGCCATAGCGTAGGACGCTGGCTGCTCACCTACCGGCGGCACTCCATGCGCATTGGCCACCGCATCGGCGGCAATGCGTCAATGCACGCGCGCATCTCGCACAGAACGTCCGATTCGATCGACGTGTTTTACAGTGCCGGCGCTGGAAGCACTCCGCCGACGACGAATTGGTCGCGCAGGAACACGAACGTCTCGCGCGTCGAGTAGTCGCCCCTCGTCACCTCGACGCGCTCGCGCGTCGCCGTGCAGTGCCATGTCTCGAACCGGTGTGGCTTCGCCGAGCCGAACACGGCGGGCGAAAATGCGCCGATGTTCGCGCCACCTTCGACATCGCGAGCTGAGGGAAACGTGAACAGCTCCACGCCGGCGCCACGCATCGCCGTACCGAGCGCCTGCGACGCCGTGTACTCGAGCGGCGACGCAATCGACTTCCGGTACGCATCGAATGGCGACGCAACGAGATCGACTCCGCGCTCCGAGCGCATCCGCACCGTGAACGCACTGAGCTGCGTCGACACTGTGCCCAATGCAGCACGCGTCCCCTCGAGAAACAGCAGCCGGTAGTAGGCGACTTCCGCGAACGCTGTCGGTCGAAAGAGTGATCCATACCAGATGCCGCGCTCACGACGTCCGCCGAAGCGCGATCCATATCGTAACGGCGGATAGCGAAAGGGCGTGAAGAGCAGATAGTGCAGGCGTCCGCCCGTTTGGTCCGGCGGCTTCACACCCTCGATCAGTTCTTCGAGCAGTGCTTGCTCGTCTGCCGAGTCGACGAGCTTGCGCGTGGAGACCTGGTGCTGCGCTTCAACCACTCGCCACGGCGAGAGTCGAAGTGCGCGAAGCTCAGAGTCGCCCGCGCATCGCGTCCAGATACTGGACGACATCCACGAGTCCTTCGATGCCCCGAATACGCTCGGCAGGAGTGCCACCGAGGTGGTCGTTCATCGCGTTGAGCCAGTCACGCGCCTTGGCGTCGTCACCGCCGACGAGCGCATCAAGTGAGCGATAGAGTCGCAGAAACAGGAGGGCGAGCTCTCCTTCCTTGCTCTCGGGATCGAGACCTCGTCCATTCTGGAGCCTGGAGACGGATGCTTCGCTCGATCCGATGACCCAAGCGAGCTGCTTGTTTCGCAGCCCCAGACGCTCGGCGGCAGACAGCGCCGCCTTTGCCAATACCAAGTCTGGCTTGGGTTGCTGACGAAGGCGCTGGGAGATAGGTGCGGTCACAGCTGCAAGATAGTATGACGTTCCTTTCAGATGCAATACGCAATCCCGAGCGACTTGTTGCCATCACAACAGACAGCGTGAGTCCCCTTCCGACTTTCGCGTTACTTGATCGGCGAGTAGTCCGTTGGCGCGACGAACATCGATTCGGCCTTCAGCACCTTGAGGCCCTCGGCTTCCGATGCCTTGCGCACCTGCACCCACTCGGGATCGGCGCTGAACTCCGACCACGCTTTTCGCGCTGCCTCGCGGCTCGGGTGTGCAATTACGTAAACCAGGGTGGTTTGCGACGTGGCTGAATCGAGCGGGGTCCAGTAGCCCACGCTCTCCATGCCATGACGCGCAAAGATGCGCACCGTGTTGTCGCGAAACCGGCGGTTGAGCAGCGGGAGTTGCCCTGGCGCCACGGTGTACGTGCGAATCTCGAACACGCGGTCTGCGTTGTGCGCTGGCAGTGTCGGTGCCGAAACGGGAGAAGCCGCGTGCGCCGGCAGCGCGTTGACGGCAAACCCGCCACCGATGGCGCCGGCGAAGAATGCAACTGGAATGATGAGTGAGGTCTTCATGTGATGTCTTGTAGGGTTGAAAGGTGCAGATCCTTCGACTCGCTGCGCTCGCTCAGGATGACAAATGACTCGCTGCGCTCGCTCAGGATGACAAATGGCTCGCTGCGCTCGCTCAGGATGACAGATTACCGCACCGGCACAGGTGGCGCGACGAACCGCCGCGAACGACGCTCATACGAATGTGCCAAAGCAAGCAGTCGCGCATCGCTGCCCGGAAGGCCGACGAACGAAATATTGCCCGCCGGCATCCCGTCCGACCCCATCCCCGACGGCACCGACACCTCCGGCAAGCCAAGCCAGTTGCCATAACCGAGTGTGGTGCGAACATCGGGCCATGGATCGACGGCACGTGGCGCGGGAAACGGCATCGTCGGATACACCATCGCATCCAGCCGCTGTGCACGAAACGTCTCGGCAAGCTGCGCAACGACCGTCTCACGGGAGCGCGCAAACGACAGACTCGACGGATCGCGTTCGTACGGCTGGTCAATGAGCCGAGCCATCTCGTCCCACTCCTTGGGAAGCACGTCGTAGAACGCGCGGTACGCTGCCAATCCACGCTCCACATCGCGACGCGGATCGCCACCGATGTTCTGGTTCGCGAAGTACCGCAGGAGCGCGTTCGCGGTCGCCGCTGGCGAGTTGTGGTTGACGGCGACGTCGCCGCGCGCCTTCGCAGCATCGGCAAACAATGTGCGGACATTGACGCGCGTGACCGATGGCGCACAGGCGTCGACAATGGCGCCGCCAGCAATCAGGTCGGCAATCGCGCGATCGAACACGGCGAGCGACTCCGCGGACATCTGCGCGCGAGGCACGTGCACGTCCACGAGACCCAATCGCGAACCGGCCAGCGCATCATCGCGCAACGGCGCCTGCGTTCCGTTGCTCCACGGTGTGGTGAGCGCCAATCCATCCGACGAATCAGGCCCTGCGATGGCATTCAGGAGCACCGCCGCGTCGGCCACGGTGCGCGCCAACGGTCCGTGCGTATCGAGATACGGCCACGTTGGAATCACGCCAGTGCGCGGCACCAGCCCGAACGTCGGCTTCATTCCGACAACGCCGCAGAACTGCGCAGGAATGCGATTGGAACCGCCGTCATCAGTGCCGAGCGCGGCGAACGCGATACCACACGCGACGGACACGGCCGAACCGGCACTCGATCCGCCGGGCGTCCTGACGCCTGATGGGTCATGCGGATTACGCACCTGGCCGGAGAGAGAGCTCGTGCCGTTGCCATGATACGCAAAGTCATCGGCGGCCGTCTTGCCGAGTACGACGGCACCAGCGGCACGCATGCGTGCGACTTCAATGGCATCGCGACTCAGTGGCGCCGTAAATAGTCGTGCCCATTCTGCGCTCGACGCCGTGGTCGGTAGTCCGCTCACGTCGTATATCGCCTTGGCAAACACCGGAACGCCATCGAGCGCCGTCCGCAGTGCGCGACGGCGCAGGCGATCGTCGGAAGCGCGGGCTTCGTCGAGGGCGGTGCTCGAAAGTTCATCGATTGCGTGCAGCGTACCGTTCCACGCTGCGCAGCGCTCGAGTGCAAGCTTCGTGACTTCTACGGCGGTCCAGTCTTTCCGCACGCGTCCCGCCTGGTACTCGACGATTGTGCCAGCAAGTGGGTCGGCGAGCCGCTCGGGCCACCGCACGAGTGGGACGGCAACCAGCGCGCTCAGTCGAGCAAGCGCTTC
Source organism: bacterium (assembly GCA_039934235.1). Lineage (GTDB taxonomy): Bacteria > Gemmatimonadota > Gemmatimonadetes > Gemmatimonadales > Gemmatimonadaceae > AG11. The sequence continues at coordinate 3,542 of JBDTMO010000177.1, forward strand.
ACGTCGAGTCAGGGACATGCATTCATCGGGTCGGGATGAGGCAGCATCGGTGGCGTGAAGGTCGACATGCGGCTGGTGGCTGGCAACCCTTGGCGACGACGATGCGATGGCCACGACGCCGATGCGTGTAGCGGCCAGGTTGCGTACCTTGGTCTGACGAGCTCGGCCCACCATGCGGATCGCACGCTCCATCTTGCCGATCAGCGCAGCGTTTCTCAAACAATCATCCAAGGCCCAATCCGTGCGCCTTCGCGTGTCTACGGTTGTACTGATCCTCTGCGCCGCGTGCAGAGCCGACGCGCCGCCACCTGCAGGCCAGTACCTCTTTGTGTGGGCGGGCGATTCGGCGCGCAAGGCAAGCGACTTCCTCGGTGTGATCGACGCGCTGCCATCATCGCCGACCTACGGTTCGGTGGTCGCTTCCCTTCCGACGGGTATGAGCGGGACGCATCCACATCATACCGAGGCGGAGTTGCCCGCCAATGGCCACCTGTTGGCCAACGGGTTCGGCGCCGGACGCACGTGGCTCTATGATCTCTCGACGCCACGCCAGCCGAAGATCGTCACGTCATTCGGCGACCTGGGCGGATTCAGTCATCCGCACACGTATGTACGACTGGCAAACGGGCATGTACTTACGACGTTCCAGTACAAGGCAGACCCCACGGCACCGGCACCCGTGCACGGACACGATGCAAAACGGGCCGGCCCTGCACACACGACCGGTGGTCTGGTCGAGATGGATGAGCGTGGGGACCTGATTCACAGCGCAAGCGCCACCGACCCAGCCATACGCGACAAGGAGATCTTCCCGTACGCGGTGCTGCCCATTTCCGCCATCGATCGTGCGGTATCCACGACGACCGACATGGACGACGGGAACAAGAAGGCGACGTCGGAATGGGTGCAGGTGTGGCGACTCTCCGACTTGAAGCTGCTCCGCAGCATCGCACTCAAGCCCGGGCCTCGCGGTGATGAGAATCAATTCACCGGTGAGCCGCGCCTGCTGCCCGATGGAAAGAGCATTTACATCCACACGTTCAACTGCGGCCTGTACCTCGTGCGTGGCGTGGACAGTAGCCAGCCGACGTCCACCTTCGTGAAAGCGTTCGAAGGAAAGAATTGCGGAGTACCGGTGCTCACTGGTCACTACTGGCTGCAGACTGTGCCCGACGCGCACGCACTGGTAGCGCTCGACATCACTGATCCGGAGCATCCGAAAGAAGTGTCCTCCCTCAAGCTCGGCGACGACGAACAGCCGCACTGGATCGCGATTGACCGCACGGGGCGGCGCGTCGTGTTGAATTCCGCCGGAGGCGGTCCCGGCAATCGACTGTTCGTCATCAACTTCGATCCGGCGACTGGCGCGTTGGCACTGGACGAACGATTCCGCGACGCCGGTGCGACGCGCGCGGGTGTCAGCTTTACAGGAAAGACATGGCCGCACGGATTCACTGGCAGCGCTGTACCGCACGGGACGGTGTTTTCGCGCTAACGCGTCCGTTGGCTATTGCGTCGTGGTGCCCAATGCTCGCTCGACGGTGGGAGCGATCAGGTCCATGTTGCTTTTCATCACGCAGGCAAATGCTCCGGCACGGATCGCGTCGTCTGCCAGATCCCTGGCGATGGTGCCGGAGAGCATGATGAACGGAACAGCAGGCGCGCGTTCACGAACCAGCGCGAGGGCGTCTGTGCCGCTGAAGAGGGGCATGACGTAGTCACTGATGACGATGTCCCACGTGCCCGTCTCGAGCGCTGTCTCCATTTCGCGACCCGTCTGTACGCGCTCATGCGATACCGCGTAGCCCGCGCGAGTGAGCGCGCGGATCAGGAGTGCCTCATCCATCTCCAGGTCCTCAACGATCAGCACACGCAGGGGTTTCGACATTGGCGCCCTGGGGACGGAGATCGTCACGACCGAGCCAACGCCGTGGGTGCTCTCGACGTGCAAGCCGCCACCCATTCCACGAATGAACCGGCGGCTGATCGCGAGGCCGAGGCCCATACCTCCGTGCGCGCGAGTAAGGCCGGTGTCGAGCTGCACGAACGGATCGAAGATGGTGTCGAGCTTTTGCGGCAACATACCGACACCCGTATCGCGTACCCTGATGCGGATCGCACGGTCATCGGCATCGCATGTGACGTCGATCGTGCCGCCAGCCGCGGTGAACTTGACCGCGTTGTCGAGGACGTTGCTCAGCGCTTGCTGCAACCGGCCGGCATCGGCCCACGCGGACACGCCGGGCTCACACGACGTGAATGAAACGGCGAGCCGTTTGTCCTCCGCCAGTTTCCTGGTGGTGGCCATGCACGTGGCGAGCAGCGTCTGCATCGGGACGTCCACGAGCTCGAAGGCGGTTGTCGCCTCGATGGTGGAGAACGTGAGCACTTCATTGATCAGCGCGAGCAGCCGATTGCTGTTCGAGCTCACGCGATCGAGATGCTGCACTTGCTCGTCGGATACGGGCCCCACAACGCCGTCGGCGAGCAGCTCGACGTGACCAATGATCGCCGTGAGCGGCGTCCGGAGCTCGTGGCTGACCATGGAGAGAAATTCTGACTTTACCCTGTTGGCATTTTCGGCCTGGCGGCGGGCGTCTTCCGTGGCGCGCAAGAGATTCGCGCGGTGTATCTCCGCCGCTCGGCGCTCGGTCACGTCGCGCAGCACACAGATGAAGACCGACGCTCCTTCCTGTGTCCCGACGCCAATGGACGCCTCGAACTGCAGCGGTGCGCCCGACTCGTGCGCGCCAATGAGGTCGACGCGCGTGCGTGCGTCTCCGGTATGCTGGCGGATGTAGGCGGCGAGTGCCGAGTCGCTCATCGGCTGCAGGGGGACGCGGACGATCGTCGTCAGCGATCGCCCGATTACGACTGACGGAGCGAGACCGAAGATCTCCTGCGTGACGGGGTTCGCATAGAGTATTGTGCCCCCTTCGTTCGTGATCAGGATGACGTCGGTGGCATGTTCCACGACGATGCGATAGCGCTCATCACTTTCGCGCAGCGCGGCTTCCGCGAGCCTGTGCGAGCGACGCACCCTGGCCTCCCGCACCTCACGCTCGAGCGCCGGCAGCAGCCGCGACAACTTCCGCTTGGTCATGAAGTCGTTTGCGCCCGCCTTCAGCGACGCCACGACTGCATCGTCGTCAATGACGCCCGAGACGATGATGAACGGGATGTCGAGACGACGATCCTTCACGAGTTCCAGTGCCGCTACGGCGCCGAACGCAGGCAGCGTGTAGTCCGCGACGATGGCGTCCCACGGTACGCGGTCCAGCGCGTCAATCATTCCCTGCTCGGAGTCCACGCGTTCGACGACAACGTCGTAGTCGCCGCGTCCGAGCTCGCGTTCGAGCATCAACGCGTCATCGATGTTGTCTTCGACCAGCAGGACGGAGAGCCGCGTTCGCATACTGGTCATTCGCCTCGAGAGACAGTTGGATCCGGCACGGTAAAGAAGAACGTCGTTCCCTGATCCAGCGCCGACTCGGCCCATATGCGCCCGCCATGCCGGCGGATGACGCGATGCACGATCGAGAGTCCGATTCCCGTCCCTTCGAATTGGTCTGCTCGATGCATGCGCTGAAACACACCGAACAAGCGTTGCGCATAGCGCATGTCGAACCCTGCGCCATTGTCCTTCACGAAAAACACGCGCTGTCCATCGCGCTCCTCACTTCCCACCACGAGCGATGGCCGGACGGTGTGGCGCGTAAACTTGAATGCATTTGACAGAAGGTTGAAGAACGCCTGGCGGAGCAGTCCCGCATCACCAATGCAGTCCGGGAGGTCACCCACCACAGTATCGACCGAACGATCGGAATTCTCCTTGCTGAGTTCGTCGAGAAGTTCTCGAACCATCGCCGCGGTGCCGACAAGTTGCACGGAAAGTGGTTGGCGGCCGAGCTGCGACAACCGAAGCAAGTCGTCGATCAGGTGGCCCATGCGCGTTGCATTCGCAGCGATGCGATTCACCAGGTCATTCGCCTTTGGCGGAATCGCCGGCGAATAGTCCTCGATCAGGATGCTCGCGACGCCATTGATGGCTCGCAACGGCGCGTGCAGATCGTGCGACACCGAGTAACAGAACGCTTCGAGCTCGTTGTTCGCTTCTTCGAGTTCGGCGGTGCGATCCGCGACGCGTTGCTGCAGCGCCGCGTTTTCCTGGCGCAAGCGTCGCACGGCCAGGGCACGCGTGAGCACCGGCAACACGGCACTGACCCTGAATGGCTTGAGGATGTAGTCCAGTGCGCCGGACTTCATCGCGTCCACCGCCGTTGTAATCGTGCCCTGCCCAGTCATGATGATTCCGACGAGATCGGTGTCGATCTGCAGGGCTGCCTGCAACAGCTCGATGCCAGACATATCCGGCATCGCCAGGTCAGACAACATCAGGTCGAACTGCTGAGCGCGCAGTGCCTGGAGTGCGTCGACGCCAGTCGTGACACCAATGCAGTCGAAGCCATATATCCTGAGCGTGGTCGTCAGGGCGTTCATGAGTGGCGCTTCATCATCAACGATGAGGATTCGTGCCTTTGGTATCGCGGCCTTGGCGTCGCTCATTCGCTACAACATCCCGTTTTACGCACGCCCGAATCGCGCGCCGTGAACGAGCGCCTCCTCAAGGTCCTTCAGTTTCGCCGGCTTGTTGAGCACATAGTCCACGTGTGGTGGCACGTCACCCTCCGCAACCAATCGCTGGCCCCATCCCGTTAGCAGAATGACGTACGTCGACGGCGCGAGGTCCTTCACCGCGCTCGCGACCTTGCGTCCATCCACGTACGGCATGCCGAGGTCCGTGATGACGATTGGGAATGGCTCGCCGAGTTGCACCGCTTCACGGAACGCTGCGATACCTGCTTCGCCTCCTTTTGCAGGCACAACGGAATGGCCCTTGTACTCCAATGTGTCGCGCAGCGACTTGAGGAGAAGCGGATCATCGTCGATGACGAGAATGCGCATCGGTGCCAGCGGTTCGATCGATGCGCCAAGCTCCGCCACATCGACCGGCATTTCATGGATCGCGGCGAAGATGACACGCACTGTCGTGCCCTCACCAACGGTACTCTCGATTTCCATTTCGGCGCTGTGTCGCTGCACCACGCCATACGCCATTGCCAGCCCAAGGCCAGTGCCGCGTTCTCCCTTGGTGGTAAAGAACGGCTCCATGCAACGGCGCCGCGTTGCTTCGTCCATGCCGGTGCCGGTGTCGATGACCGCGACGGCGACGAACGCGCCACCGGAATCTCCGTCGCGGGCAACCGGATTGGTTCGTACGGTCACGGCTCCGCCGTCGGGGAGCGCGTCCACGGCGTTGAGGACGAGATTTGTGAGCGCTTCACGAACCTCACTCTCCACGCCCATGATCAGTGGAATATCTGGCGCAAGCTCCGGCCGCATCTCGATGACGATGCCAAGCCGCAGGGGCATGTCACTCCACCGTGCGCGTGTCAGGTCGATGACTTCCCGCGCCAGCTGGTTCAGGTCGACTGGGGTCAACATCAACTGTGGCTCACGCTGGCGATAGAATTCGCGCATGCGTGCAACAGTCGCGGCCACGTCGTCGATGGACCGCGCGATAGTCTCCAGGTAGTTCCGAGACACGGGACTCAGGTCCGGTTCTGTCTCGAGCAGCAGCTCGGTGTAGAGCGCAACCGGCGAGATGGCGTTGTTGATGTCGTGCGCAATTCCGCTGGCCATCTGTCCGAGCGCTCGCAGCCGCTCCTGTTGCACC
>JBDTMO010000178.1:0-9277 GCA_039934235.1 bacterium
GGGCGACGTACGCGCGAACGCCAACCGACGCATCGCGGCTGCGGTCGGCGAGGGATCAGCAGCGATCTTTTCGGTGCATCAGTATTTGCGTAGCGTGTGACGGCTGGTGGCAAATCACGGCTTCGCGCGCGTGTCGGTCGCGATCCAGTTGACCTCCCACGTCTTGCCACCATCGTCCGAAAACGCCTGCTCGAAGTGAACCGATGTCGGCGTGATATTCGAAATCACGAAGCGCACCAGGATCGCTCGGCCGTTGAGCGGCTCTTGATCGAAAAACTCGCCACGCCCGTTCTTGAACTCGCCGATTGTCGGCTGACTCAGCGTGCCACTCGCCGCATTGGAAAAGTTCAGGCTCCACTGGTGCGACTGCGGATTGTAGAGACGCAGGTGGAGCCCCTCGAAGTGGCCTTCGGGCCCATCGGCAACGAGTTCCACCATATTCGCGCGACCATTCCAGACTTTGCGGACCACGGTTGTGCCGTCGTACTCGACCCACTTCGTCGAACCGGTGAGCGGATGGACGAGCCGCTTGAGGTGGGTATGCCACGTGCCGATTTCAAAGTCGAAATCGTGTTGGCCGTCTCGAAGCGCGCTCGTCGCAAATTGCGCCAATGCCTCAGCCGGGCGCAGGCAAACGGTCGCGCCGCACAGCAGGCTGCACAACACGAGCGCGTATCGTTTCATGTCAGTCATGGACGAGTGACCGTGCGGTGGGTGAAAGCCTCAGCGTCTGCGGCTCGCGAATCTTCGCGCTCAGCTCGACCTCGACCGAATCGCGCCACTCGGGCAACGCTGCAAGCGTCGCCTTGAAGCGCTCGTACGCACTTGCATCGGCAAACCGCGAGAACCAGACGAACACGTGCTCCCCTTCCCTCACCGGAAGTTGTGGAAAAGTGTTTGCCGCGCGTTCAGGGATGAACGACGCGATGACCGGCGCCCCGGCGCGCGTGAGCAACGGCGTCACTGTCCGCTCGAAGAACGCGACAAACCCTGCTTCCTTTTCCTCCGTCGGATCGATGTGGTAGATGGTGGCGATCATGAGACCGCGTCCAGTGCCGACTGTCCCCGCGGCCGGTCGGTCGTTCTTCTCGATGACAAATCCCGACTCTGGATGAACAGGCCGCAGCAGGAGCACATTGTCGTTATCGATTATCGTGGCATTCGCGGCCGCGCGATGCGACGCCCACACCGGGCCGCCGTAAAAGGCCGCGAGGGACTGCGCTCGCGTGCGCATGTCCGGAAAGCCTCGTATCCACACGAACTTGTTCGGGTCGTCGAGATTCCTGAATTGCCCGACGACCGTGATGCCGAGCGCTTCTTGCGACTCCACGAACTCGGTGTCGAACATGTTGATCAACACGTCGCGCTTGCCGGCGTGCAGCGTGTATTGTCGCAGTTCGATGACGGGCGAATAGACGGGCGAGTGCAAGGTGAATCCTCCAAGAGCAACGGCGCACAGTGCGCCGGCGGTTACGAGCGTGCGTCGAGCGCGAGACCCAGTGCCGCGTGCGTGATCGAACGGATCAGTCATTCCGCTCACGCGTTGATGCCGGCAGTGCAAGACTCAAGTGAGCGAACTCTGTGTCCCGCACGAAGCCCAATGATCCATAGAGCGCCAGCGCGCGTTGATTCGTGTGCTGCGTGGATAGCTCAATCATGGAGGCGCCAGCACGAATACCGAACGCGACGGTCGCCTCGATGAGACGCTTCCCCACTCCGCGCCCGCGCCAATCGCTCGCGACGAACAAGTCATTCAGCACGAGCGTCGGCATGAGCGCCAGGGATGAGAACGAGTGATACAGTTGCGCGAAGCCGATCGCGGTTCGTATGTCCGTCGCATGGCGCACGACTAACACGACCGATTCGTCGCGCATCAGGCGGTGCCGTAGAAATGCGCGCGCCGCCGTGATATCCGATTCGGCGCCGTAGAACTGCCGGTACAAATCGAACAGCGGCGCTACGACCTCGGCGTCCTTGTGTCGCGCGTGCACGACTTCCACGTGCGGCGCGACGAGAGTCTCACCGGGCACGGCTGAATTCCATGATCCAGTTCGTCTCCCATGTCGTGCCGCCGTCGGGAGAGAAGGCCTGCTCCCACCTGCACGCATCTGCTGCAATCGGCGTCCAGATGAAGCGCGCGAGAACCTGTCGTCCATCACAGGTGTCCACGCCATAAAACTGTCCGCGGCCGTCGCGGAACTCGCCGGTCACGGGATTGTCGAGCGTTCCCGTGGTGCTGCCGGACCAGTGAATCGACCACTGGCGCGAATGGGGGTTGAACAGGCGAAGCGCCAGGCCACGTACGCGACCCGATGGCATGTCGGCCTCGTACTCCTCGATGTTCGCCTGTCCTCCCCACAACGGTCGCTCGACCGCCGTCCCCTCGAACTCGAACCAATCCGTCGAACCGGTAAGCCGCTGGTGCAGTTTCCGATTGTGGACATGCCACGACCCGTGGAGAAAGTCGAAGTCGTGCGAAGCGTCGTAGGTGAGCATGCACGGAACGTCTCCACAAAGCGGTACGCTCACAAGCGCCACTTGTTACATTCTGGCCATGACCACTTCGTTAGCGTCGCGTCGAATCAAGGTGCCGACGGCGCCGGATATCCTCACACATGTGCCGATCGATCGCTCCGCAGCGATCCCGCTACACCAGCAGATCTACGATGGCGTGCGCCACGCCATACTCAGCGGCTCACTTCGGCCTGGACAACGTCTCCCCTCAACGCGAACGCTGGCTACGGAGCTCAAGGTCTCGCGCTTGCCGGTGCTCACGGCCTACGACCAACTCCTGCACGAAGGTTATCTCGAAGGACGCGCGGGTTCCGGCACGTACGTGAGCGCCGCGATGCCCGACGACGTGATGCGTTCGGTGCCCCTTTCGTCTCGTTCCGCGGCGACACCAGCGAAGCGCGCGTCGCGCTCAAACGATCGAACGCGCGTTGAAGGCGGCCTCAAGCCATTTCGCGTCAGCATGCCCGCGCTCAGCGCATTCCCACATACGACGTGGGCGCGTCTCGTCGCGCGACACGCGCACGCGATGAAGCCGGCACTGATGGCGTACGGCAACCCGGCTGGACTTTCTGGCTTGCGTTCGGCGATTGCCGAGCATTTGCGAACGGCGCGTGCGGTGCGGTGTGAGGCCGACCAGGTGCTGATTGTCTCGGGGTCGCAGGCGGCACTGCGGATTTGCGCATCCGTCCTGCTCAAGCGCGGCGACATGGTGGCGATGGAAGAACCAGGCTATCAAGGTGCGCGAGTCGCGCTGGGAACGACCGGTGCGCAGATCGTTCCAGTCGCGGTAGACGGCGATGGCATCGACGTCTCCGCGCTCGCGTCAATCGGCAACCGGACCCGCGCCGTCTACGTCACGCCTTCGCACCAATACCCACTCGGCGCGTCGATGAGCGCGGCGCGCCGGCTGGCGTTGCTCGACTGGGCGAACAGGCGCAACGCGTGGATCATCGAGGATGACTATGACAGCGAGTATCGCTACGTCAGCCGCCCGCTTGGTGCACTTCAGGGAATGGACGAACATGGGCGCGTTGTGTACGTCGGAACGTTCAGCAAGGTGCTCTTCCCTGCCCTTCGCATCGGCTACGTTGTCGTGCCATCCAGTCTATGGAGCGACTTCATCGAGGCACGCGACGCGTTCGACCTCTTTTCGCCCACGCTGTATCAGCTTGCGCTCACGGACTTTCTAAGAGAAGGGCACTTCGCGCGACACCTGCGCCGCATGCGGACGTTGTATCTGAGTCGGCGCAAGGCGCTCCTCGCTGGACTCGCACGGCACTGCGAGGGGTTACTCACTATTCACAACGCCGACGCCGGCCTTCACATCGCGACGTTGCTTGCGGATGGAGTGAATGATGTCGCAGTCGTGGCGCGGATGACGGAGCGCGGTCTAACAGCGACTGCCCTTTCGACATGCTATGCTGGTTCGGATAAGCGCAGCGGCCTGTTGCTCGGGTTTGGTGGGTGGAGCGAGCGACGCATTGGTGATGCGACGGCGATCCTCGCGGAGATACTCCGGGAGGTCGTCCAGGCGCCCTGTGTTGCGGACCGCGCGTCGGCTTCCGCCTCGGCCGGGTCGAAGCCATCTTAGGCAATCAGCCAAGGATCTCGCGTGCGTCATTACACATACCGTCGGTGGTGGCAAACATCGCTCATCGGAGCGCTACTGTTGTCTGCCGGATGCTCACCGAGTGATCCGCCGCTCATTCGCATCGAGGCACGGGGGTCAGGCTTCGATGTCCCGAGCACGACCCCTACTGGGCTGGTTCGCGTCAGGCTGGTCAACCGCGACACCGCGTGGCACGAAGCGAACCTCACGCGGCTGACGGGCCGGGAGGGCACGCTGGCCAACTACCTGGCCAAGGCGCGCGCGGGCGAGGAGTATCCCGCGTTCTCGCAGGACGTCGGAGGTCCGACGCTCGTTGCGCCCGGCGATTCCCTGGACGTCATGCTACGGTTGACCGAGGGTCACTATCTGGTGCTCTCCTGGCGTCGCGACGACGCACTCTCGGGATTCGCCGCCGAATTCCAGGCGCAGGGAGGTGGCGCGCCACATGACCTGCCGCGAGACGTACAGGAAGTCGTGCTCGGCGACTATTCCATCAGCCCGATGTTGGCGCGTCGTGGGCCAACAATGTTGCACGTGATGAATCGCGGGCCGCACGAACATGAAATGACGATATTGCGGTTGGCGCGAGGCAAGAAGGCCGACGACTATTACGCATGGAAAGACGCGGGTGAAGTGGGCGCTGCTCCTGCGGTGCCCGTCGCTGGCACATCGGCGCTCGCCGCGAGAGCTGAGGTGTGGATGCCGCTCGTCCTGGAGCCGGGGAACTACCTCGCGTTGTGTTCCGTTGAAACCATCGGGGCCAACCCAGTGCCTCGCCACTACACACTGGGCATGCAGCAACGCTTCACGGTACCCGAGTAGGCTCAGCCTTAGGCGGAGACGGCAACCGTGATTGTCGCCGTGAGCGCACTTGCAACGCTGCCCGACACCGTCGCGAGCTCGAGCGATGAGCCGTCGCTGAACACGCTATCCGTCGCCAGCGACACCTGCGACAAGTTGCTGACACTCGCCGAGTATCCCGAGGTGGCGTACACGAGGTCGCACGCCGCTTTGGGCAACGCCATCTGCGATGTCGCGATCTTGTTGCTTACGCTCGTCGCCGCAGCGAGCGTGCGATACACCTCGAAGTGAATGTGCGGCCAGCGCCCGGAGTAGCATGCTGGGAAGATCGAGGTGAACGTCACCTTCCCGTTCGCGTCCGCCGTCTGCACGCCGCGCAGGTAGTTCTGGTTTGTTGCGCCCGATGAATAGAGCGAATAGCGTCCGAGCTGGTCGCAGTGCCAGAGATACACGGCGTAGTTCGCGAGCGGAGCACACGACGATGCCGACACGAGCGACAGCGCGATGGTGAGCGGTATGCCGTCAGCGGTGCCGCTAAGACCAGCGAAGCTCGTGCGAATATCACTCCGCACGACGCCTGTTTGATTGAGCACATTTGGCCCGTTGGATCCCTCGCCGGGAAACGGTCCTGCCGTCTCCTCGGGAATTTTGCTGCAAAGGCCCTCCGTCGTGTCCGTGGCGCGACCACTCGTCGAATCGCTCGCGGCGCAGCCGAACAGTTGGAGCGCGCCAAAGCCCATGCCGAGCCGCGCGGCGAAACGCAGCGCCTTACGGCGGTCCATGGCAGCGCCAGTTTGCAGGAGGTCGCGATGAAGACCCCCGAAGTCATCGTGGTGATCGTCGTGATGCATTGCGCAGTCTCTGCAGCGTGTGGAAGGGAGTGGCTGATTCGCCCCGCTGCAACAATGACAACGACCCGGCGCTGTACCCTACGTCCGGGTTTTACGCGCGACGAGCATCATCTCACCAGAGCGGCGAGTGAGTGCGCGATCGTGAAAGCCATCGTAAGACTCTTCCACGACGAGCCCCGCGTCGAGACACAGCTCAGCCAAACGCGACGCCGTATACAGGCGAATACGATGAGAACGCGTTCCGCTGCCCGACGGACCTTCCCACGCCGTTTGGATCGACAGGATTCCGGAGAGTGGATCAAATGACCGTTCGTGGCCGATCATCGTGCCGTCGCCGGACTTCCACCAGTCGCGCGACAGGAACTTCGCCATCACGCCATCACGACTGCCGCCGTGCCAGATCAACGCACCACCTGGCTTGAGCACACGCGCGAATTCGCGGATCGTGCGCGCGTCGTCGGCGACATCGGTAAAGAAGCCGAAGCTCGTAAAGAGATTGAGCACCGCGTCAAACTTGGCGGTCCACCGCGCAGGCAGCTTCCGCATGTCGCCACGCGTGTACTTGAGCGTCCGTCCCGTGCCGCGCTTGCGAGCCTTGTCGATGAGATGCTGCGAGTAGTCGAGGCCTTCAACGACGAAACCGGCTTCCGCGAGCGGATGCGCGTGGCGGCCCTGTCCGCACGGAACGTCGAGTATGCGAGAGCCAGCCGGCAACGCGAGGACGTCCAGGAGCCGAGCGACTTCGTGCCGGTCGCGCTGCTCGGTAAAGATGGGTTCATACTCGAGCAGGTAGTGCGCGTCGAAGTAGGACTCCCACCAGTCGGCGGTCTTCTTCATGGCATCACGCTCTGATGAGGTGCAGGTCCTTTGACTCGCTTCGCTCGCTCAGGATGACACCATTGTCGACTCGCTGCGCTCCCTCAACACCACAAATCAAAAGAACACCGGCTCGCGATACGCGCCAAACACATCCTCGAGCGCGCGGCGAATCTCGAACAACGTGCAGTACGCGCGTGCGCAATCGAGAATGTGCGGGAAAACGTTCTCGGTCCCACGCGCGGCGCTCCGCAGCTTCTCCAGTCGCTCATCGCACTGCGCCTGATCGCGCTCCGCCCGCACCTTCGCGAGGCGTACGCGCTGCTCACGATCGACCTCTTCACCAATGCGGAGCGTCGGAATCTCGAGGGCCTCTTCATTCGAGATGAACTCGTTCACGCCGACAATCACGCGACGGTGTTGCTCGATCTCCCATTGCTGTCGCGCGGCGGATTCGTGGATCTTTCGCTGGAACCATCCCTGCTCCAGCCCTTCCACCACACCGCCATTCGCCTCGATCTCGGCGAACATCGCCTCGGCTTCCGCCTCGAGTTGATCCGTGAGTGCCTCGACGTAATACGATCCGCCGAGTGGGTCCATGACATTCGGCACGCCAGTTTCGAACGCCAGCACCTGCTGCGTGCGAAGCGCAACCTGCACGGCATGCTCCGTCGGCAGCGCGAGCGTTTCGTCCATCGAGTTCGTGTGCAACGACTGCGTGCCGCCAAGGACGGCGGCGAGCGCCTGATACGACACGCGCACGATGTTGTTCATCGGCTGCTGTGCCGTCAGCGTGACGCCGGCCGTTTGCGAATGGAACCGCATGAGTAACGACTTGGCGCTCTTCGCACCGTATCGCTCCTTCATGTGGCGCGCCCAGATGCGCCGCGCGGCGCGCAGCTTCGCAATCTCCTCGAAGAAATCGTTGTGGATGTCCCAGAAGAACGAGAGGCGCGGCGCGAAGTCGTCGACGTCGAGGCCGCGCGCGATGCCTCGTTCCACATACGTAAATCCGTCAGCGAGCGTAAACGCGAGCTCCTGGGCCGCGGTGGCGCCGGCTTCGCGGATGTGGTAGCCGGAAATCGACACGGTATTCCACTTGGGCGCATGCCGCGCGCCCCACTCGAAGCAATCGACGATGAGGCGTAGCGCCGGCTCGATGGGAAAGCACCACGCATGCTGCGCCATGTACTCCTTCAGGATGTCATTCTGAATCGTGCCCTGCAGCGCATCGCTCGACACACCCTGCTTTTCGGCAGCCGCGATGTAAAACGCCCAGAGGATGATCGCCGGGCCGTTGATGGTCATCGACGTGGAGACTTCGTCCATCGGGATGCCACCGAACAACACCTCCATGTCGGCGAGGCTCGAGATGGCGACACCCGTCTTGCCGACTTCTCCCTCAGAGCGCGGATGGTCCGAGTCATAGCCCATCAGCGTCGGAAAATCGAACGCGGTGGAGAGACCCGTTTGCCCATGCGCGAGAAGAAACTTGAATCGTGCGTTCGTGTCACTCGCGCTACCGAATCCGGCGAACTGGCGCATCGTCCACAGCTTGCCGCGATAGCCAGTGGGATGAATGCCACGCGTGTACGGATACACGCCGGGCACGCCAAGCCGCTCCGCGTCGCTTCCTTCGACGTCGAGGGTCGAGTACAACGGCTCGACTTCCTTCTCGGAGTTCGTGAAGGCGATTTCGCGCTTTCTGCCTGCGTCATAGGCGGCACGCCATGCGGCAACCTCGGCGCGCAGTCGCACGAGCTCGTCGTCGCGGCCGTCAAATTGTTCGTCCGTGATTGCCTTGATGTCTCGAATCGATGTCACCACGACGTCCGCGTCAGAAGGTCCACACTGCGCGCGAGGAGATCATTCGCGATGCCGAACGGCGTCGCCGCCCCGGTTTCCAGATCAGCGAGGCGATCCTCGAGCCACTTGTTCGTGTCAGCGTCGCTCCAGAGCCTGCGACGCACCTTCGCCTCCACCACTTCGACAACCCGATCGCGAAGCCGCGTACGGCGTCGCTCGCGCAGGGTCCCGCTGTCTTCAAGATAACGAAAGTGGCGATCGAGCGCCGCCATGAGCTCGGCGATTCCCTCATCCTTCACGGCGACCGTGCGCAAGACCGGCGGCGTCCAATGCGCCGTGTCGTCCGTGGCCACAGCAGCGCGCACTTGCTTGAGAATGTTGTTCTGCGAAAGATCGACCCCATGATGCGCCGGTACATTCTTCATTGTCGCGCCGCTGCGCATGCCCAGCATGATTTCAATTTCGTTGCGCAACCGGTCAGCGCCCGGACGATCGGCCTTGTTCACGGTGAAGATGTCCGCGATCTCCATCAGGCCGGCCTTGAGCGTCTGAATCGCATCGCCGGACTCCGGCACGAGGACCACGAGGCTGGTATCTGCCGTGCGCGCGACGTCGAGCTCGCTCTGCCCAACGCCGACCGTCTCGATGAGAATTCTGTCGATGCCAAACGCGTCGAGCACATCGCAGGTCTCGCGCGTTGCCGCCGACAGCCCGCCCAGCGAGCCACGCGTTGCCAACGAACGGATGTAGACGCCGGGATCGAGCGCAATGTCCTCCATCCGAATGCGATCGCCGAGGAGCGCGCCACCCGTAAAGGGCGACGTTGGATCGACGGCGATGATGCCGACGGTGAGACCCTGCGCGCGAAATGCGCGCGTGA
>JBDTMO010000179.1:0-9243 GCA_039934235.1 bacterium
TGTCATCCTGAGCGAGCGCAGCGAGTCGAAGGATCTGCACAGTCGAACAGGCGGCAGAAGCTCAGCTAGCAGCCGGCAGCCGGTAGAGATCAGGGGGTGTGGCGACCGGAGCGCTCCTCCGTACCCCACACCCTGTCGGCTGTAGGCTGTAGGCTGCGATCTGAGCACCTGCTTTCTCGCACCTACAGTTTTTGAATTGCAGGTCCTTCGCGTCGCTCAGGACGAAAGGTCTTAGCGCTTGGCCGCGGGGTTTACGTCCGGCGCCCAGGCCTGCCAACTGCCGCGCTCTCCCTGCTTCGCGATGATCTTCGTCAGGCGCTCGGCGGCATTGTGCCAGTTCGTTTCGGCCGCCCGTTGCGCGGCGTCGGCGTCGCCCTTGGCGATACTCGCGGCGATCTTCTCGTGCTCCCTGACTGACGTCGCGACCTGGTCGTGCAGGACGCTCACGTAGAGTCGTGAATAGCGATCGCTCTGGGGCTTGATGGCGCGATGCAGGGCGAGAAGGCGTGGTCCGACGACACCGTCCACGTAGCGGCTGTGAAACGCGTGGTCGAGGTCGTAGAAACGGTCGGCTTCGCCAGGCTCGTGTGATTCGGTGGCGAGTTCCGCATTGGCTTCACGCAAGCTCTTTGCGATTTCGCGGCGGCGTGCGGCGGGGAGGAGCGCTGCCGTACGCGCCGCGAGGCCTTCGAGGTGCCCGACGATGAACATGACTTCCCGCCCGTCGTCCATGGTGAGCGGCGCCACGATGAGTCGCCGTTCGCGGCCCTTGCCGTAGGCCGAGACCAGGCCTTCCTGCTCGAGGCGGTGGAGCGCGCTGCGGACCGGGGTACGACTCAGGCTGAGACGGTCGGCGAGGATGCGCTCGGAAATACGCGAGCCCGGGGGCAGCTGCCCACTGACGATGACGAGCCGCAGGGCCTGATATGCGCGCGTGACGTTGTCGAGTGGCTCGGCGGCGTCGGTGGTGTTGTCACGGGCTGGGCGGCGCTTGGCCGAACCGGGAGCGGAGCGCGCGGGAGCGGATGCCATGACCGGGAATGGTAACCGTCGGCGAAAAGCCAGCGCAAGTCACGCGAGGCGGGACGAGTGATATACCAGAAGCAAAGGCCTATCTGGTTGACCATTGTGGTATACCACTTACTGCGGTATGTTCGTGCCCGCACCACCGTCCCGCTCCCACCCGCACACGCACCGCGTGAACCAGGATGCCGCCCGTCGCGACAGCGCGACTCCCGCAGCCGTCCCGTTGCTCGACGCCTCGAGGGACGTCGGCATTCGGCCCATCGCATCGCTCGCCGAGTTCCGCGCGTGCGTGGACCTGCAGGCCGAGGTGTGGGGGCCCGAGTACACCGACAACGTACCCGCGTCGCTCCTCCAGGTGGCCACGTACGTCGGCGGCATCGTCCTCGGCGCGTTCACCGGCGATGACGAACTGGTCGGTTTCCTGTTCGGTCTTACGGGCATCGACGGCAAGGAGATCGTCCACTGGTCGCACCTCCTCGGTGTTCGTGACGTCGCGCGCAACATGGGAGTGGGCAGGCTCCTCAAGGAAGCGCAGCGCAACGAGCTCGCGCGGCGCGGCGTCACGCGCATGTCGTGGACGTTCGATCCGCTCGTCGCCAAGAACGCCTACCTGAATCTCAACCGGCTTGGCGCGCGCGTCGTCGACTACGTGCCCAACATGTACGGGACGACGACGAGTCCCCTGCATTACGGCATCGCGACCGACCGCCTCATCGTTTCCGTCGACACGCTGGCGTCCGCGCCACCACGCGCTGCGTTCGCGCCGAATGCATCACGACCCGCCGTGTTGACGCCCGCGATGCAGGATGACGATGTCGCGCCCGACCGTGCCGCCCCGCCCGACGAACTCTGGATCGAAATTCCGAATGACATCCGGCAGGTCATCGAGCGCACCCCTGCGGCGGCCGTCGCATGGCGCGAATCAGTGCGCGAGCACTTCCTGTGGGCCCTGGCGCATGGGTACGAAGTGAAGGGGCTGCAACGCGAGCCGGTGACGTCTCGCTCGTTCTATCTCCTTCGCCGGGTAATCCCATGACGTTCCAGATCGACCGCATCATTGTCCGTGAGATCCGCCTGGAGTTGCGCGAGCCATTCCGCATCTCGTCGGGCGTCATGGCGGAGCGCCGGATCGCGCTTCTCGAACTGTTCGACGCCAGCGGCGCGAGCACGTGGGCGGAGTGCGTGGCCTTCCAGCTGCCGATCTACACCTCCGAGACGATCGATACGGCGTGGCTGGCCATTCGCGAATGGCTCGCGCCACGAATTCTCGACCGGCGGTTTGCCGGCCCCGAAGAGATTCACGACGTGCTGGCGAAGGATATTCGCGGCCACAACATGGCGAAGGCGGTCGTAGAGATGGGCTGCTGGGGCCTCGCTGCCGAGCTGCGCTCCACGTCGCTCTCGACGCTGCTCGGCGGAACGCGCGACCGTGTGCCCACGGGCATCTCGCTCGGAATTCAGTCTGCGCCGGCGCTGCTGGCGCAGCGCGCCGAGGCGGCGGTCGCCGCGGGCTATCGCAAGATCAAGGTGAAGATTCAGCCCGGCCAGGACGTTGCCTACGTGAGCGCGGTTCGCGAGGCGTTGGGCGACAGCGTGGGCATCATGGCCGATGCGAACTCCGCGTACACGCTGCGCGACGCCGAGCATCTCGCGCAACTCGATGCATTCGGCCTCATCATGCTCGAGCAACCGCTCGGCGACGATGACCTCGTGCGTCACGCAACGCTGCAGCGCGCCATGTCGACACCGCTGTGTCTCGACGAATCCATCACGTCCGTCGATCGCGCGGAGGACATGATCACGTTGCAGAGTGGCCGGATCATCAACATCAAGCCGGGGCGCGTTGGCGGATTGACCGCGGCCAAGGCGATCCACGACGTCGCGCAGCGAGGAGACATTCCCGTGTGGTGTGGCGGCATGCTCGAAAGTGGCATCGGGCGCGCCTACAACGTCGCACTCGCCTCGTTGCCGAACTTCTCCCTGCCCGGCGACCTGAGTCCGAGTGCGCGCTACTGGGCGCAGGACATCGTGACGCCTGAGTGGACGATGGATGAAGAAGGCATGGTCCACGTTCCACGCCATCGTCCCGGACTCGGCGTGTCTGTCGATGTCGAGCGCATCGAGGCACTCACGGTGCGCCGCGAGGAACTGCGCGGGCCTCGCGCAACGGTGGGTGCGTCGTGAGTGACCGTGCATCCGTGATGCCGGCCGAGTTGCGTGCGCGTCTCGTGGCGTTGCGACGTGATCTTCATCAGCACCCGGAACTCTCATTCAAGGAGTTTCGCACGCGCGATGCGCTCGCGAGCGCACTTGGACAGCTGTCGCCAGCGCGACTCGATCGTGTAGCGGGCACCGGCCTGGTCGCGCGCATTGCTGGCCGCAATCCGCATGCACCGGTGGTGGCCATTCGCGGGGACATCGACGCGTTGCCGATCACGGAGGCGACGGGACTTGCGTTCGCGTCGGTGAACGACGGCGTCATGCACGCGTGCGGACACGATGTCCACGCGACGTGGACGGTCGGCGCTGCGGCGTTGTTGACTGCGGAGCCGGCCGAGGGCGACGTGCTCGTTGTGCTGCAACCAGCGGAAGAAATCGGTGAAGGTGCGGTTGCGGTGCTCGAGTCCGGCCTGCTCGATGAGGCGAAGGCAATTTTCGGCGCGCACGTGGACCGTCGCTTCACGGTTGGCCAGGTCGTCGCGCAAGCTGGTCCACTTGCCGCATCGGCCGACGTGTTCGAAATCGCGCTCACGGGAAAGGGCGCGCATGGTGCGCGGCCGCATGAGTCGGCGGACCCCGTGGTGTGCATGGCGGCAATCATCACGGCGTTGCAGACCATCGTCTCGCGGCGTGTGAATCCCGCTGTGCCGGCGGTCGTCACCGTCGCGATGGTGAATGCGGGAACGGCGCCCAACGTGATACCTCATCGCGCCGAGTTGCGCGGGACGCTCCGGGCAACCGATCACGAAACGCGCGCGTTGCTGCAGCAGGAGTTGCGCGACATCTCGGGGCATGTCGCGGCAGCGCATCATGTAAGTGCGGTGGTGACGTTCAGCGCGGGCGTGCCTCCGGTCATCAATGATGCGCGCGCCGCTGCTTGGGCGTCCGATGCGGCGACTGCCCTTCATGGCGCCGATGCCGTGGTACCGCTCGGCATCACGAACATGGCGGGTGAGGATTTCGCCTGGTATCAGGCAAAGATTCCCGGCTGCTTCCTGCGAGTTGGCGCGCGCGAAGCGCATGAGCCGATGATTCCTGCCCACTCGCCTGCGTTCGATGTGGCAGAGGACGCAATCGTCGTTGGTGCCTCGGTGCTCGCGGAATGTGCGCGTCGCGCGTCGGCGGCCCTTGCAGCGGAGTCGATGTGACGGCGCCGTCGTCTGCAGGAGAGCTTCGCCGCACGCTCGGCTTCCGGGACCTCGTGCTGCTTGCAATGGGCACGGTCATCGGATCGGGGATCTACCTCGTGCCTGGTGTCGTGCTGCGGCAAACCGGTGTGCAGACCGGGCCGGCGATGCTCGTATGGATCATCGCGGGCATTCTCTCGCTGCTCGGCGCTCTTACGTATGCGGAGCTGGGCGCGATGAAGCCGGAGGCCGGCGGGCTCTATGCGTTCATCCGCGATGCCTTCGGTCCGCTGCCCGCGTTTCTGTATGGCTGGACGAGTTTCTTCGTCATTGCGAGCGGCTCTGTTGCCACGCTGGCCGTGGCCTTCGCCGGCTACTTCTCGCAGATCATTCCGATTCGGCCGGTTGCATCGCGCCTCGTTGCGATTGCGGTGATCGCGTTTACCGCGGCGCTCAATGTCCGCGGAACGCGCGACAGCGCGACGGTGCAAAACTGGACCACGGGCTTGAAAGTGGGCGCGTTGCTCGTGATGGGCGTGGCGTTGATCGCGTTCGGCCATCCGCCTCGCGACGCCGTTGCGACGATGTGGCCATCCTCGGTGACACCATCGCTGCTGACGGGTTTTGGTACCGCGATGATCGGTGTGTTGTGGGCATATGAAGGTTGGCAGTACGTGACGTTCTCCGCGGGAGAGACGCTGGATCCGCAGCGCACCTTCCCGCGCGCGATTACCGCGGCGACCGCAGCGCTGATCGTCACCTATCTGCTGGCGAGCTTCGGATACATCGCCGCGTTAGGACCGCAGGCCGCCGCGAAATCCGATCACGTTGCGGCGGACGCAGTTGGTGCCCTGCTTGGGCCGATTGCCGGTAAACTCGTCGGTGCGCTCATTCTCGTGTCGATCTTCAGCGCGACGAATGGACTGATGCTCACTGCGCCGCGCATGTACTACGCGATGGCGCGCGACGGGGTGTTCTTCAAGCGCCTTGCCGCCGTTCATCCGCGATTCGGCACACCGGCGGTTGCGATTGTTGCCATTGCCGTTTGGGCCGCGGTGCTCGCGGTGAGCGGGACGTTCGAGCAGTTGCTCACGTACGTCGTGTTTACGGGCTGGATTTTTTACGGGCTCGGCGGACTCGCCGTGATGCAGTTGCGCCGCAAGGAACCGAACACGATCCGGCCATTTCGCGTACCGGGTTATCCCATCACGCCACTGCTGTTCGTCGCCTCGGCTGCGCTGCTGGTTGGTAATACGGTGATCGCCCAGCCTGATCGCGCTGCGGCGGGCATCGTCGTGATGGTGATCGGTACGCCGGCCTTCTATCTCTGGCGCGCTCGCGCGCGCCGAGCGGCGCTTCTTTCCACGACTGCTCCAGCGGAGCTCTGAGATGCGGGATATTCCGAGAATCGTTCGTCGCAACACCTCCGTCCTGGCATACCGCACGAGCGAAGCGCGTGCCGGGATCGACCATCGCGGCGCTGTGAGCCTGCCACGCGCGACGTACGGAGGATCCCGACACGAGCGGTCGCTCGTGCGGGATGACAAGGTGGATGAGCAGTCGTTTGTGCGGGATGACAATCCTGCATTTCTGCGCCTCGCCTTGCTTGCCATTACAGCGTTTACAATCGCGTTCGCCACTGCCTGTGCCGGTGCACGCGCGGCGAACGTTGGCGATGCCGGTGCGACGGGCAATGGCCCGTACGACCTCGTGATCGCCAATGGCCGTATTGTCGACGGCGCGGGTAACGCGTGGTATTACGGCGACGTCGCGATCCGTGGCGATCGTATTGTGAAAATCGCGCGCCGCGGATCGCAGCCGCCGCTCACTGCCGCGCGACGCATCGACGCGACGGGAATGGTCGTCGCACCAGGCTTCATCGATATCCAGGCGGGCGGCAATTACGTCTCCGGCGACGGACGCGACGTCAGCAAGGTCACCCAAGGCATTACGACAGAGATCTTCGGCGAGGCATATACCGGCGCGCCAATCAGCGAGCTTTCGATCGCCGATGCGTCGCCGGCCGCAGCCGCCGCTGCCCGGCCTTTCATGGGTCCGCACGGTTTTGACAGTTGGCTCCGCGCGATGGAGACGCACGGCATCTCACCGAACGTCGGCTCGTTCGTCGGTGCGAGCACGCTGCGCACGTATGGCATGGGCATGCGCATGGGCGCTGCCACCCCAGCCGTCTTAGACACGATGCGCGCTGCGATGCGCCGAGCGATGGAAGATGGCGCGTTTGGCCTGGGCACGGCGCTTATTTATCCGCCTGGCAACTTCGCGAGCACCGAAGAGCTGATCGAGATCGCCAAGGTGATGGCGCCTTACGGCGGCATCTACATCACGCACATGCGCTCCGAGGCGGATCAGGTACTCGAAGGCATGGATGAAGCGCTGCGCATCGGTCGTGAGGGCGGCGTACCGGTTGAGATCTACCATCTCAAGGCGGCAGGCGTCGCCAATTGGAAGAAGGAAGTGGCGATGATCGCCAAGATCGATTCCGCGCGCGCCACCGGGTTCGATGTTGGAGCGACGATGTATCCGTACACGGCGGGAGGCACCGGCCTCGCAGCGTGCCTACCGCCATTTGCGTCTGCCGACGGAAAGCTCCAGGCGAACCTTGCGGACAACACGGCTCGCGCAAAGATCCGCGCCGAGGTGGCGCACCCGACGAGCTTCTGGGAGAGTCTGTGCGAGCAGGCGACCCCGCAGGGCGTTCTGATCGCGGGGCTTCGTTCACCGCAGAATCAAAAGTGGTCCGGCCATCGCCTTGGCGAGATCATGGCGGACATGGGCAAGGACTGGCTCGATACGGTGATGGACCTGCTGCGGTCCGAAGGGCGTGACATCGGCACGATGTACTTCCTCATGAATGAGGACAACGTCAAGCTGCAGCTCAAGCAGCCGTGGATGATCATCGGTACGGACGCTGGCGGCAGTGATCCCGACAGCACCAAGGCGCTCGTGCACCCGCGTTCGTACGGGACATACCCGCGCATCCTGGGCAAGTATGTGCGCGACGAACGCGTGATCCCGCTCGAAGATGCGGTCCGCAAGATGACGAGTGCCGTCGCGGAGCGGCTGCTCATTCCGGATCGCGGACTGCTGAGAGCCGGCATGTATGCCGACGTGGTCGTGTTCGATCCGCAGCGCATCCAGGAAAACTCTACCTATGAGAAACCACTGCAGCTCTCCACCGGCATGCACGTGGTTCTCATCAACGGCGTCGAAGTCGTTCGCGACGGCCGACACACAGGGGCGAAACCCGGGCGCATCGTGCGCGGGTCTGCGTGGCGCCCCGCTGGTTCTTGATCATCCACAGGAGACCGGAATGCGAACTCGGCAAGCGCAGCATCTCGTGAGCAGATGGCTCGTCGCGTCATGTATCGGTGCGGCAGCGATCACGGCGATGCCTGCACGTCCTGCACACGCCGCGCGCGTGGTGCAGCAATCCGCGACGACCATCGCGGGCATCGTGATGGATGCGCGCAGCAAGCAGCCGATCGCGGGCGCGGCCATCATCGTCGTGGGAACACGCTTCGGCGCGCAGACCGGCGCCGACGGACGCTACCGCATCAGCGGCGTGCCGAGTGGAAGCCTGATCGTCTCGGCGAGACGCATCGGCTACGCGTCGCTGCGACACACGGTCGTAATGAGTGGCGACCAAACCGTGAACTTCGACCTCGAGCCGGCCGCAACAGCGCTTGACGAAGTCGTCGTGACGGGAACCGCCGGCGGCGAACTTCGTCGATCGGTCGGCAACTCGGTTGCCACCATCAACGGCGACGACGCGATCTCGAAATCCGGTGCACAAAGCGTGAGCACACTGATCGGGGCCCGCGCGCCCGGCGTGATCATCGCGCCGAGTACCGGGCGACTCGGCGCTGGTCCGGCGATCCAGATTCGCGGGCGCAACAGCATTGGTCTCGACAACTCGCCGCTGCTCTTCGTCGACGGCGTGCGCGTGAACAACGCGACGAGTGCCGGACCCGTTGCGCCGCCGGGCAGGTTGGGCGGACAGGCGTCGAACGTCTCCGGTCGGCTCAACGACATCAGCCCCGAAGACATCGAGAGCATCGAGATCATCAAGGGACCCGCCGCCGCGACGATCTACGGAACCGAAGCCGCGAATGGCGTAATCCAGATCATCACGAAGAAGGGCGTGTCGGGCAATCGTCCGCAGGCGTCGATCCTCGTCGAAAACGGAACCATCTTCCTGCAGGATGCGGCTGGCCGAGTGCCGACGAATTACGCGAAGAATCCGGCGGGGACGATCGTCCCGTGGAATGGCGTACAGAGTGAGGCAGACCGCGGCACGCCGATGTACAAGACAGGGCAGACACGCAAGTACAACGCGTCGCTTTCTGGCGGGCGCGAAGCGCTCACGTACTACGTGTCGACAAGCTACGAGAATGATCTCGGCGTCGAGCCGAACAACTCGCTCCGGCAGGGAACGTTCCGCGCAAACTTGAACGTGCAGCCCACGCCGAATCTCGATTTCTCGTCGAGCGTCGGATACGTGTCACTCTCCAACCACCTCGGCGCGGATATCGGTGCATCCGCGCTGCTTGGCGCGGTTGTCGGTCATCCGCTGCTCTTCCCCAACGCGCGCGGCTTCTATCCGAACTACACGCCCGATATTCCGCAGTCGCTTTACGACAACGCGCAGGGTGTGCGGCGTTTCATCGGCAGCACGACACTCACACATCGCCCCACGTCGTGGTTTACGCAGAAGGTGATCGTCGGCGTCGACGAGACCGGTGACGACAGCCGCGCAATCGAACACTTTACGTCTGATCCGGCGCAGGTCGCGCTAATCGGCGCAGTCGCTGCGGGCGGCTCGATCGGGCAGACGCTCCGGCATAACACC
>JBDTMO010000180.1:0-9236 GCA_039934235.1 bacterium
ACGATGAAGTTCGCATCTTTTCGGTGAGCGAGTTTCGTCGCGTCGAATGGGTCGCGATTACTGGCGCGGTGCGACATGCGGGGCGCGTGCCGTATCGAGAAGGCATGACGCTACGCGACATCGTGATGCTCGCCGGCGGACTCGATGAGCGCGCCTATCTTGGCGAAGCGGAGATCGCACGATTGCCGGATTCGCGGGCCGGTGGGAAGCTCGCCGAGACGCAACGGGTTCCGCTCGACTCATCGTATCTGCTTGCGCACAACCAGGGTCGAGGGGTGAGTCAGGCAGGAACGCCGCGTGCGGCTGACGTCGTCCTCGTTCCCTTCGACAATGTGCTCATTCTCGCACAACCGGACTGGGATCGTCCTCGCCGCGTCGTGATTACCGGCGAAGTGCGTTTTCCCGGCACGTACACGCTGACGAACAAGGGCGACCGGCTCGGCGACGTCATGCAGCGCGCCGGCGGTCTCTCGCGAACTGCGTATGCGGACGGCATTGTGTTCGTTCGGCGCGAGGGTCGCATTGGGCGCGTCGGCGTTGATCTCGCGCGAGTACTGCGCGACGCAAACTATCGCGACAATCTCCTGCTGCAGGACGGCGACTCGATTCACTTGCCGCAGTTCAGCGGCATTGTCGAAGTGCAGGGTGCCGTGAATGCGCCGAGAGGTGTGGCGTATGTCCCGGGTGCGGATCTGAACTATTACGTCCGCGCCGCCGGTGGGCCGAGTCGCACCGCGGAGCCGAGCCGGTCCTACGTGACGCAGCCTGATGGCACCGTGCAGAGTGTCGTCGAGAAAGTGCTGCGGCCCGACGACGTTCCAGTGCCGCGGCCCGGCAGTGTCGTCGTCGTAACGGAGAAAGACCCGACCGACCACACTGACAGCGTTGCGCGACTCGCATTGCTGGCGCAGATCCTCGGTGGGCTTGTCACGCTTGCGGCTGTACTTCGCCGATGATACCGCCGAGCCTTCATGGCGCGCGCGGCGATAGCGCGGACCGTGACATGACCGCGCTTTACGTCGCGGCCTTGCGAAAGCACAAGCGGCTCTTGGTCGCGTTGCCGCTGACGCTCGCCGCCATTACGGGGACGCTATCACTCTTGCGTCCGCGCATGTACGCGGCGCGCGCTGCATTCCTCGCTTCCGAACCGCAGTCGATGAGTGGCTCACTGGGTGCGCTCAGCTCGGTCGCTTCGCAGCTTGGCATTCCTGCGTTGAGTGCAATCGCGTCGGGGTCGGCGGGCTTGTCTCCGCAGTTTTACGCCGACTTGCTCACGTCCAACTCTGTGTTGCACGCGCTTGTGACGGAGCGGTTCGTTGCGAACAAGGAGGAGGTGAACGGCGGCAAGCCATTTTCGGGAACCCTGGTCGAGTACTTCCACCCGAAAGGAAAGACGCCGACCGACAATGAGCTGAGCGCGATGAAGTCGGTCGTCAACCGGATTCTTACCGTCTCGGTCGATCGGGTGACGGGAATCGTCCGCTTCGAAGTGCTGACGGAGAATCGCCAACTCTCGGCAATCGTTGCACGCCGCCTGCTCGAGTTCGTGAATGACTTCAATCTGCGCCGGCGACAAACGCAGGCGAGTGCCGAGCGGGAGTTCGATGCGCGTCGTGCGCGTGCGTCGCTCGACTCACTCCGTGTTGCGGAAGCAACGCTGGCTGACTTTCGGACGTCGAATATTGATTTCTCGCGGTCGCCGCGGTTGGCCACCCATGAGGCGGAGTTGCAGCGCCGCATCGCGATTGCGCAGCAGATCTATTCCTCGATTGCGCAGCGTTACGAGCTCGCGAACATCGAAGCTGTGCGAAACACGCCCGTGATTACCGTGTTCGATGCGCCGGAAGGTCTTGTGGAGGCGCGTCCGCGCCATACCGTGGCGATTACGATTGGCGTGTTCTTCGTCGGCGTGTTGATTGCCGTCGCGATCGCGCTCGTACGCGAACGCCGCACGGACGCGCGCTCCGCAGAACCCACGCTGTAATGAACGAGACGTCGAAGACGCTGCAGCTGTTGACGGATCGTGAGCTTCAATATCTCTCCGGAAAGGGCATCGATATCGGGTGTGGGCCGGACCCCGTGCGTCCTGACGTAAAGCGCTTCGACGTCGAGGACGGCGACGCGAATCGCATTACGGCGTTCGTCGATGATCTGGCGAGTTTCGACTACGTGTTCTCGTCGCACTGCCTGGAGCACATGTCCGATGCGGATGGTGCGATTCAGGAGTGGTGGAAGTTGGTGAAGCCTGGGGGTGTGCTGATCGTGATCGTTCCCGATGAGGATCTCTACGAACAGGGCTATTGGCCGAGTCTGTTCAATCCGGATCACAAGTTCACGTTTTCGCTGTCGAAGCAGGGCAGTTGGTCGCCGGTGTCGCGCAATTGCGTCGCGTTGGCGCGAGGGCTTCCCGGCGCGGAGCCAATCAGCATTCGTCTTCAGGACAATGCGTACAAGCGATCGTATCTGGCGCCTGGCGTGTGGCCGCGGCTTCTCGCGCGAATTGCGGTGCGCGTTCGGAATGCGACGGTGCGGCGGGTTCCCGTTCTGCGTGGAGCGTTGCGGGGACTGTTTTTGGTTTTACGGTTGCCGGTGGATCAGACGGAAGGTGGCGCAACGGCGCAGAATATCATTATCGTCGCGAAGCAACAGAAATAAGCGGAGGGCGGCAACGGCGTTGGATTCGGTCAACGCCTTCGGAAGGCGTTAGCGCACGTTGCGACAAGGTGTGCTCCAACGAGAGGTGGTAGTGTCGACGTCCATGTTTACGTTCCGCAGATTAATCCGCGCCACTTCGCGTCGGCCGCAAATATGCGCCGCGGCTGTAGTTCTGATGTTGTCGGTACGGGCGGAGTCAGCAATTGGGCAACGCATCACCCCTGCTGCGGTCACCAACGTGTCGATGCTCGGCCCCTTGGTCAAACGGGAGCCGCTCGTTGCGGTTAGCGAGCACAATCACCGCAACATCGTCATTGGCGCTGTCATCGGCGCGGTCTTAGGGGGCGCCGCGGGTGCGTACCAGGCTAGAAACGAAGAGAAGGGTGAAGCGTGCTTGGCATCGGCCGGTACTGAATGCACGCACACGAATAACTACTTTCGCTATAGCGCGATCGGAGCAGTCACGGGCGCTTTACTTGGCATGGTAGTCGGCAACGGCGCTTAGTCAGCCCTGCTATTATCGAGTTCGCGGCCTTGCCTTAACGAGACTCTCGAGATGTCCTTGTCCACCTCGATCTTCGCCGCCGCGACGGTATTCGCCTCCGCCATGGCTACGGTCACGGCGACGGCTTCCGTCGCGCAAGCGCAGGCGCCAGCGCCGAGGTTCAAGGTCCTTGTAATCGCCGAGCTCCTCGATCCCAGCAATGCCGACAAAGATGAAATCCACCGTCCCTATGTCGAAGCCGCCAAAAACATGGCTCGGCAAACTTGCCGCGGACAGCAATTTTACCGTCACGTATCTGGAGTCCCCGAATACCATCACCGACACCATGCTCAGCAAGGTGTCGGTGATCTGGCAGATGAACTATACGCCCTTCCGCTGGAACGCCACCGCTAAGGCAGCCTTGGAGAAATACATGGGCACTGCCAAAGGCGGCTGGCTGGGCGACCACCACGCGAGCCTATACGGCTCGGCGGTCACCACCGAAACGTGGCCCTGGTTCTTCAACAACCTGATCGGCGGCATCAACTACAAGAATTACGTATCCAGGTTCGCGTCTGGAACCGTCCGCGTAGAGGATTCCGCGCATCCGGTGCTCAAGAATGTGCCGGCGACGTTCTCCATCTCCACCGAGGAGTGGTACGTCTGGGAAAAAAGCCCCCGCGCCAACGTGCACGTGCTCGCGAGCGTGGACGAAAGCACCTACAGGTTCGTCGATGCGTCCCAAAGCGGGATCAGGATGGGCGACCACCCCGTTGTCTGGACGAACGACAAACTCAAGGCCAGGAACCTGTACATCTTCATGGGCCATCACCCCAACTTGTTCGCTAACGCGGCCTACACAACCTTGCTGACGAATTCCATCATGTGGATCGCGAACAAGCCCGCGAGTACGACCATCGGGTCAAGCCCACGGTAGGTCAGGAGCTTACTTCGTGCGCATTCCCGTCCCTCTCCAATCCGCCGTCATCAGCGTGGCCATGGCCGCCATGTCAGCGGCACCGGCCATCTTCGTCAACCAGGTGGCCTATGATCTCCGCGGACCCAAGCTCGCATTGATCCAGACGGATGCCGCCCTAAGGGGTGCGGTTACCGCTACCGTGATCGACAATGCCACCTCCGCGCTGCAGATGACTGTGACGCTTACCGACGCGGGGACGGTGAACGAGTGGACGCCGGGGAAATTCTATTACAAGGCAGACTTCTCCGCCCTGCGAAAGGCCGGCACCTACCGCGTACGCGCCAACATCGGCGGCACCCAGGTCACGTCAGATGCCTTCAAGGTGGGCGAGAACGCGTTGGCCAAAGCCACCATTCCTTCCATCGTGAACTACTACTTCAGGCAGCGCGCTACTTCCGCCGAAGAGTGGGCCGCGGACGCGGCGGTTCAGGTCAACGATGGATCCAGGACGGTGGACATGCGCGGCGGATGGGCCGACGCCTCGGGCGACATCAGCAAATACTTCTCACACCTGGCCTACGCCAATTTCGTCTCGCCGCAGCAATCGCCCATGGTCGCCTGGGAACTGGCGGACTCCTACGAGCGCATCCCGGCACTGCTCACCGCAGAAGGCGTCAAGGACGGCATGCAGGCGGAGGCCTTGTGGGGCGCCGACTACCTGTACCGCGCCCTGGCTCCAGAAGGCTACTTCCACATGGTGGTCTTCAGCTTCTTCAGCAAGAACGCAAACGACCGGCGCATCGTCGGGCTGTTAGCGGACAGCAAGACCAACAACCGTTGGCAGGCTTCCTTCCGTTCCGGCGGCGGCATGGCCATCGCGGCCCTGGCGCGCATTTCCCAATGGAAGAAGAACAGCAGCTACTTCAGCGCACAGAATTACCTGGATGGCGCCAGGAAGGCCTACGCCCATTTGCTCGTCAACAACAAAGCCTACGACGACGACGGCAAGGAGAACGTCATAGACGACTATTGCGCGTTGATGGCATCCACGGAACTGTGGATCGCCACGGACAGCGCGCTCTATCGAGACGAAGCTCGCAGGCGGATGAACAACCTGGCCGCCCGCATGACACCGGAGGGCTATTTTCGCGCCAACGATACCAACCGTCCATTCTGGCACGCGGCCGACGCGGGCCTGCCCGTCGTCGCGCTGGTCCGCTACCTCGACAAGGAAACCGACGCCACTTCGCGCACCACCGCACTCGCCACCATCAAGCAAGCCCTCGACTACGAATTGAAGGTCACTCGGAAGGTGGACAATCCGTTCGGCTACGCGCGCCAGAACTTCCTGTACAACGGCGCAGTCAAGGAGGGGTTTTTCATCCCCCAAAACAATGAAACCGGGTGGTGGTGGCAGGGCGAGAACGCCCGCCTTGGTTCCCTTGCGGCAGCGGCCATCTTAGGCGGACGGCTGGTCTATCCCGCCAACAACGGCTGGGGCATCAAGACCGAACTAGCGGAATTCGCGAGCGAACAGATCGCCTGGATCATGGGACGAAACCCCTTCGGCGTCACCTTCATGCACGGCTTCGGCAAGAACAACCCTCCCGTCATCTCCGCGCTCTTCGGACACGGCACGAACAAGGGCGGCATCGCCAACGGCGTCACCGGCAAGAAAGGGAACGGAGACGGCAGCGGCATCGATTGGAAAACCACGGACGGCGGCAACGAGTGGCGCTGGATCGAGCAGTGGATTCCGCACTCCGGCTGGTTCCTGGTGGCCGCGTCGGCCATGGCGCAGGCTCGCTGACCTCTTGCAGACCCGCTAGCCTCTCGAGCGCGAAACCAACTCGAGTAGCACCTCCACCGCTCGTTCGACAAAAGACGTCGACCGCACCAACAATTGAATGTCTCGATCAATCGTGCCCTCGGCCTCAGCCGGCGCGAGATCGACCTCATTCGCGCAATAGGCGCCCGCCTCGACTCTCGCAAACGACAAGTTGCGTGCAAAGGCCACCGGCGTCCCAACCGCATTCGCAAGATGCCGCGGCCCCGAGTCCATCGTGAGCAGCACATCGCATCGGCGTAAAACCTCCGCGAACTCCAGCCACGCGAGTTCACCAGCTACCACATGAACCGGCGACGGAAGCGACGTCGCGATGTCGTGAAGAATCGGCGCGTCCAACGCCGCACCAAATAGAACGACGTTGGCTGCTCGCTCGCGTAAGAACCGCGAAAGAACATCACCAAAAAACGCAGTCGACCACGCGCCGACGAGTTGTCGCGTCGTGGCCGCGCACGCGATGGTCGGAAGTGATGGATCCAGCCGAAGGCCACCCAGGCAAGCATCCGCACGTTCCCAGTCGGACTCGGACGGGTAGACGCGCGGTTGCAGCGGCCAATCAGGCTTCTTACCTATCACGGCACCGACAAGCGTCCTGAAGTAGCCGGCGAGCGGCTGTGGATACGCGGTTGCCACTGGCAGCGTGAGCAGCCCCGAATATCCCTTATCGCCAAAGCCCACACGATTGGGGATGCCGAGCATTACGGCGCGTACGAAATCGTCGAGGTGTCGCACCGTGTTCGTGCAAATGACCACGTCGTACTGCGCTTGCCACAAATCTTCGAACGACCCAGCCGCGACGTAAGAGCTGTCGTCACCAAGCGTGAACGGCAACACCGCATTGAGCGCCGGATTGTCCCTGAGAATGGGCTCGGATGACCGCGACGTGAGGTAGTCCCAACTGCAATCGGGAAGACCAGCCTTGAGTTGCTCGAGCGAACATGTGCGATACAGGACATCGCCAACGTGACTATGCCCGATGATGAGTCCGCGTCGCCAACTGGTTGGATCCGTGCTCGGGCCGCGACTCAGCACGCGCGAGGCCGCACGTAGCGCTGGCGCGGCGCGCTCGGCAGCAACGGCTAGCGCATAGTTGCGCCGATACCGAAACGCCGCGCGCGTTACTCTCAACCTGCCGCGACCTGCTGCTCGTCTAACAACTCGCGAATGGCGTCGAACACGCGCTCGGGATCGATACGTCGCATGCACGCCCCGGCTCCCGACTCGAAGTCACACGTTTCAAAGCGGCAACTGCATGGTGCTTCAGCACCAACTATTCGAGTACGATCCGACCACGGCCGGAAAATGGCCGGATCACTCGGGCCAAACAGCGCAACGATCGGTGAACTGACTCCCGCGGCGAGATGCATTGGTCCGGAGTCGACAGCAACCGTCGCCAAAGCACCACGCAACACGGCGATCGCCTCAGAGAGCGTCGTCTGTCCGGAGAGATTCACGATGCCCGTTTCATCATCGATGGACGCCGGAGCTCCGAACGCATGCTCGGCACCGCCGCCGACATACACGCTTCCAATGCCCAACCGCGCACGCAACAACTGGGCGACAGCACGCGCATGCTCGGCGGGCCACGAACGTTTGAAGGCCGAGCCGCGCAACGTAAACGCGACATAGCCATTCTCAAACCCGCGTCCGGATATCAACGCCATCAACTTCTCCGGACATACTCGGCCCGTTGCGATGTGGAGTGGCATCGGCGGCTTCGCACCGAGCAGTGAGGCGATTGCGATGTTCTTCTCGACTTCGTGGAGCGACGCGTCAAACGGCCACACATGCGTGAGCAGCGAGCGCCCGCCGGTGCGATCGGAGCTAGCACGCACGCGCATGCCGCCGAGCGCGAGGAAGAACGTGATGTGGCGAAGGTCTCCGCGCAGGTCGATGCCAATGTCATAGCGTCCAGCGCGAACGGATCGGATGAACGCCGGAAGACGCATCCACTGCTGGATGCGGTGGGTCAGTGTCGCGCCTCGTGCCGCGCTCCACCACGGAGTGCTGAACGCGATGACGTGGTCGACATCAGGATGATCGGCAAAGACCGCCGAGCCCCAAGGCGACGTGAGCACATCGAGTGTGGACGGTTGAAGCGCACGACGCAAAGGGCCGAGCACTGCAGTGGCCATCGCCGCATCGCCGATGTGGTCGCAACGGATGAGGAGGACGCGCGGTGAGGTGGGGATGTCCGCGCTGAGCGTGCGCTTGACGAGCCACGGAGCGAACGCGCCGACGATGCCATCAACGACAATTGCCGCCGCACGTTTCCATCGGCTGCGCATCTGAATCATCGGACGTCTCGTGCGCGACACACGCTCACGGCTCGCTGGTCCCCATCGCCGGCGAGTTGTCCTGTCGTGTCTCGAACACGCGGCAGTACGCAGCGAGCATCCCGACGATCAGCCAACTGTATCCCAGCGAAAAGCCGCTCGTAGACAGGAAGGCGATGAGCATGCTCGCAACAGCTGCCACGAGACCGAGCATCCTGCCGGCATCTTCTCCGTTGCGCGACGGCATTGCCCGCAGCACGCGGAGCGGCCGCGCGATGATCGTCGCCAACAGGACGACCCACATCATCAGCCCGATAACGCCGGTGTCGTGCAGCGCGAGCAGCAGATAGTTGCCGATCCACAAATGGCGCCAGTTCTCGAATTGCTGGAAGTCCGCGCCCTGCGCGGCGAGTGCCGCAAAGCTGAACGTGCCACTACCGAGCACGGGATGCTGTATGATGTGCTCGAAGGCCAGCGCGTACGTGAACAATCTTACGATCGCCGTTTGCGACGCCGGATTGATGAGGTTCATCACCTTGAAGCGAAACAACGTCCCCACGTTGCCGGGCAGCAGTAGCAGCGCAACCACCACAAGCGCAACAGACGCCATGCTCAGCGCGACGCGACCCGAACGGAAGCGGGCGCGGAGCTTCACGTCTCCAAGCGCCAGGAGACAGACAAAGCCGATAATGGCTCCCAGCCATGCCGCGCGCGTGAAGGTGATGACGAGCGAGATCGCCGTAAGGGCGACGACCCACCGCAATAGCGCGACGCTCACGAGCGAGGCAAGCCCACGCGTGCGGGCAACGAGCATTGCTGCCGCCAGGAGGAGATACGCCGCGGAAAAACTTCCGAGGATGTTGGGCTCGACCATCGTGCCATATGCGCCGTACGCCGTCGTCAGGTCCTTCGCCGAACTCGCGCTGACTTCGGCGCCGCCAACGTTGACGCCACTCAGTGCAAGGAAGAACGCCGCAATGCCGATCGTGCTCGCGACAATCGCGCCGAGCAACGCGTAGCGAAGGAACTCCTCGAGTTCGCGCGGGTCTTCGAGGT